>JAWWPM010000254.1:0-20690 GCA_033854915.1 Nocardioidaceae bacterium | reverse complement strand
CGTCCACCCGGTGGCGATCGCACCCTTCGCGAACTGCAGCTCCCGGACGTCGCGCTGCGAGAGGTAGACCGTCTCCTCCGGGGGGCTGGTGGGCTCGCGCCGCTCGAGCACGAAGACCCGCTCCTGGCCGATGGCGGTCAGCCGGTCCGCTAGTGCCGGCGCGAGCTCGGCGGCCTGTTCCTCCGGGACGAAACGTCCCGAGGCGTCCAGCAGCCCGACCTTGACCAGCTCGGCGACCGCGTCGACCAGGCCGGAGCCGCACAGCCCGCGGGCGGGTACGTCGCCGATCACGCCGAGCGTGACCGGCTCGTCTGCGGTGGGGTCGAGCTTGATCACCTCGATGGCGCCCTCGGCGGCCCGCATCCCGCAGCGGATCGCCCCGCCCTCGAACGCCGGGCCGGCCGGTGCGGCTGTGGACAGGATGGTGTCGCCGTCGCTGAGCACGATCTCGCAGTTGGTGCCGACGTCGATGAACAGCCGGGTGCGCTTGTCGCGGTCCATGCCGGTGGCCAGCATGCCCGCGACGATGTCGCCGCCGACGTAGGCACCGAGGGCGGGGAAGAGGAAGGCGCGAGCCCGCGGATGGAGGGTGAGGCCGAGATCGGCGGCGAGCATGGTCGGCGGCTGAGCGGTCGTCATCACGAAGGGCGCGACGCCGAGGGGCTCGGGGTCGATGCCCAGCAGCAGCGCGGTCATCGTGGCGTTGCCGGCGACCGCGACCTCGTAGACGCCGCCGGGGTCGACGCCGGCCTCGGCGCAGACCTCGCCGGCGAGCTCGGACAGCGTGGAGGAGGCGGCTTCCTGGAGGCGGCCGAGGGCGTCGGGGTCCATCATCGTGGCGCTGATCCGGGTGATCACGTCGCCGCCGTACGGCTGCTGCTTGTTCAGCCGCGACGCGACCGCGAGCGGGGTGCCGGTGCCGACGTCGAGCAGGGTCGCCACGACCGTGGTGGTGCCGAGGTCGAAGGCGATCGCGTAGCGCAGCTCGCTGGTGTCGCCGGGCTCGATGTCGATCAGGTCCTCGTCGACCACGACCGCGGTCACCTTGAAGTCGGCGGCGCGCAGCACCGTGGACAGTCGCCGCAGCACGTGCAGGTCGGCGGTCAGCTCGAGGTCGGTGATGGCATCGGTCAGCCGCACCAGGTCGGTGCGCTGGTCGGCGAGCGTCGCCTCGTCGAGCTCGACGTACCGCTTCTGGACCGCGGGGCGCAGGATCACCTGCCGCCCGACGCCGACGGTCGCCGCCTTGGGGCGGGTCGTCAGCGGTGGGACCTCGACGGCGAGGTCGCGGGTCGCCTGCACCAGGCAGGCCAGCCGCCAGCCCTCGGCGAGCTGGTCGGGGGTGAAGGTGCGGGTGTCGTGCCGGGTGACCGGAACGCCGGCGCCCTCGATCTTGACCCGGCACTTGTGGCAGGTGCCGTGACCGCCGCAGGTGGAGTCGATCGCGATGCCGTTCCACGACGCCGAGTCGAAGACGGTGACGCCCGGCGGCACCCGCACCGAGCGCTCGGTGGGCGGGGCCTTCGCGTCGGAGTGCACCGTGAAGCGAAGGCCGACCCGGCCGGTGCCGTCGTGCGCCGCCGGCTCGGTGCCGGGCGCCGCCATCAGGCCCTCGCGTCGTACGTCGTCGAGGGTGAAGGCCGGCCCGTCGCTGGTCGGCCCAGGTGTTGTCGGCTCCTCGGTGGTCGGGCCTTCCGTCACGTCGTCGCGGCCTCGGCGGCCTGCCGGGCCCGGTGCGCGGCGATCCACGCGCCGCCCCACTCGTCGTGGCCGAGCAGGAGGTCGGCCGCCTTGACCGCCTCCACGATGTAGGGCGTGCGGGTGTCCATGATCGCGCTGGTGAGACCGGCGGTCATCGCCATCGGCAGGAACGCCGCACCGAGCTGGTGCCGGCCGGGCATGCCGAACGACGTGTTGGACGCGCCGCAGGTCATGTTGGCGCCGAACTCGTCACGGATCGCGCTGACCACCTCGAAGAACGTCCTGGCGACCTGCTGGTCGGCGCCGATCGGCATCGCCAGCGGGTCGATCAGGATGTCGCAGGCGGCGATGCCGTACTCCTTCGTGGCGACCTCGAAGATCTTGCGGGTCAGCACCATCCGCTTCTCCGCCTCCATCGGGATCTCGTCGGAGTCGTTGGGCAGGGCGATCACGGCGGCGTCGTACTTCTTGACCAGCGGGAGGATCAGCTCCATCCGCTCGTCCTCGGCGGTGATGGAGTTGACCAGGGCACGGCCCTGGTAGGTCGCGAGGCCGGCCTCGAGCGCCTCGACCACCGAGGAGTCGATGCAGATCGGCTTGTCGGTGAGCGACTGGACCAGGGTGATCGCCTTCGCGAGCAGCTCGGCCTCGTCGGTCAGCGGCACGCCCATGTTGACGTCGAGCACGTCGGCGCCACCCTCGATCTGGGCCTTGACGTCCCGCTCGATGGCGGAGAGGTCACCGGCGCGCAGCTGCTCCTGGAAGATCCGGCGGCCGGTGGGGTTGATGCGTTCGCCGATCAGGCAGAAGCGGCGGTCGTGGCCGATGACGACCTCGGAGCCGGTGCCGCGCAGGACTGTCTCGAGCGGGGTGGCCGCCATTACGCCGGAACCTTGGCGCGCTTCTCGTGGAGCAGCGCCTTCGCCCGCTTGACCGTCGCCGAGGCGTCGGCCGCGTAGCCGTCGGCGCCCACGGCGTCGGCGTACTCCTGGGTGACGGGTGCGCCGCCGACCATCACGATCACCGAGTCGCGCAGGCCGGCCTTCTGCAGGGCGTTCATGTTGGCCTTGAACATCGGCATGGTGGTGGTCAGGAACGCCGAGAAGCCGACGATGTCGGGCTGGTGCTCCTCGATCGCCGCGACGAACTTCTCCGGCGCCACCTGGACACCGAGGTCGATCACCTCGAAGCCGGCGCCCTCGAGCATGATGTTGACGAGGTTCTTGCCGATGTCGTGCACGTCGCCCTTGACGGTGCCCATGAGGAACTTGCCGATCGTCTCGATCCCGGCCTCGATCAGCAGCGGTCGCAGCCGCTCCATCGCTCCGGCCATGGCCCGGCCGGCGATCAGCATCTCCGGCACGAAGAAGTCACCGCGCTCGAACCGCGCACCGACCTCCTCCAGGGACGGGATGAGGGCGTCGAACAGCAGCGTCTGCGGCTCCATGCCCAGCGTCAGCCCCGCCTCGGTCAGCTCGAGCACCCGCGGGGCGTTGCCGACCAGGGTCTCGTCGTACAGACCCTTCAGGATCTCTTCCGGTGTGCTCATGACCTGACCTCCGCGGGACGAGTGGGACGGGTTGTCGATGTGTTCATGCGACGCCTTCTTTGCCTTCGCTCCGGTTGCGCCCACGAAGCAGGGAGGAGAGCTCGCGGGCGTGCTGGAGCAGCGCCCGTCCGAGCTCGTCGTGCCGGCCGTGCAGCCGCTGGCAGGGACCGGAGAGCCCGAGCGCCGCGACCAGCTCGCGGTTGCTGTGCACGGGCACGGCGATGCCGCTCAGGCCCACCTCGAGCTCGTCCTCGGTGACGGCCCAGCCCCGGCGCACGCTGCGGCGGAGGTCGCGACGCAGCGCGTCGGGCTCGGACAGGGTGGCGTCGGTCAGGCGCTCGAGCGGCGGGGTGATCGCCAGGTCACCCCAGGCGTAGAACACCTTGCCGAGCGCCGAGCAGTGGGGCGGCACGTCCGCGACGGTCCAGTCGCGGCTGCCGAGCATGAAGCGTGCGTCCACCTGGGCGACCTGGACGACGCGGGGCCCGCGCCGGACGCTGAGGTGCACCGTCTCGTGGGTCTCCTCGCCGATGGTGGCCATGGTCGGGCGGGCCAGCCGGACGAGCTCCTGCCAGCGGTCGTGGCGGATCGCGTAGAGCCAGAACAACCGGCCGGCGACGTAGCAGCCGGTGTCGTCACGCTCGAGGAGGCCGGAGCGTTCGAGGGCGGTGAGCATCCGCGAGGTGGTCGACTTGGGCAGCCCGCACTCGTCTTGCAGCTCGCCGAAGCTGAGCGGCTCGTCGGCGTGCACGACGGTCGCGACCAGCAGGGCGGCACGGTCGACCGCCTGGGTCCCGCTGGACGCGGGAGCCCGGGTCGCTGCCCGCGCTTCTGCCATGGGAGGCCCTGACCACTAGTGTTCCATGATGTGGAACGGCAGTCCCACATGATGAGGCTAGGATGCGGGACGGGAGCGAGTCAAGGCTCGGTCCGCCCGTGTTGTCAGGACCGTGTTGTCACGACCGCCGCCCGCAGGAGGCTCGATGTTCCACAACCGCATGCCGCGCTACGAGATCCTCTCCGAGGAGGCCATGGCCACGCTGGACCGTGGCTGGCGCAAGCTGATGACCGAGATCGGCGTCGAGTTCATGGACGACCGGGCGCTCGAGCTCTTCCGCGCCGCCGGGCAGCGCGTCGAGGAGCACACGGTGTTCCTCGATCCGGACTTCGTGCTCGAGCAGGTGGCCAAGGCGCCGCGCGAGTTCGACGTGCAGGCCCGCAACCCCGAGCACAGCATCCACATCGGCGGCGACTCGATGGCCTTCGGCTCGGTCTACGGCCCGCCGTTCGTGCGGGAGGGCGCCGTACGACGTGACGCGACGATGGACGACTTCCGCAACTTCACCCGCCTCGCGCAGTCCTTCGACGCCCTCGACTCCGCCGGCGGCGTCATCTGCGAGCCCAACGACGCGCCGCTCGACAGCCGGCACCTCGACATGACCTACGCGCTGCAGACGCTGACCGACAAGGTCTACATGGGCAACGTGGTCTCCGGGGCGAACGCCCGCGACACCCTGGCCATGACCGAGATCCTGTTCGGGTCCCGCGAGTCGATCGAGACCACGCCGGCCACGATCTCCCTGATCAACTGTAACTCGCCCCTGCGCTGGGACGACCGGATGCTGGAGTCGCAGTTCGAGTACTCCGGCGCCGGCCAGCCGGTCGTGCTCACGCCGTTCATCCTGATGGGCGCCATGTCGCCGGTCACGATCCCGGCCGCCCTGGTGCAGCAGATCGTCGAGGCCCTGTCGGGGATCGCCCTGTCCCAGCTGATCCGTCCGGGCACCCCGGTGATCTTCGGGTCCTTCCTGTCCAACATCGACATGCAGTCGGGCTCGCCGACCTTCGGCACCCCCGAGTCGGGCATCGGCCTGCTCTGCACCGGCCAGATCGCGCGACACTTCGGGCTGCCGTTCCGCACCGGCGGCGGCCTGACCTCGTCGCAGACCTCGGACGCCCAGGCCGGCTACGAGGCCCTGATGACGATGATGCCGACGTTCCTGGCCGGCGCGAACTGGGTGATGCACTCGGCGGGCTGGCTCGAGGGCGGACTGGTCGCGGGCTACGAGAAGTTCATCCTCGACGTCGAGATCCTGCAGATGATGCAGGCGGAGTTCACGCCGCTCGAGATCGACGAGGAGTCGCTGGCCTTCGGGGCGCACGAGGAGGTCGGCCACCGCGGACACTTCCTCGGCGCCGCGCCCACGATGGAGCGCTTCCGGACCTGCTTCTACCGGCCGCTGCTGTCGTCGTCGGAGAACTACGAGCGCTGGACGCGCAACGGCGGCAAGGACGCGACCGAGCGGGCCGGGGAGATCTACCGCACCCGCCTGCAGGAGTTCCAGCAGCCGGTCCTCGACGACGCCGTCCGCCAGGAGCTCGAGGAGTACGTCGTACGCCGTCGGGCCGAGCTCGGCGACTGACCTGCGGGCTGTGTGCGAGTCACTGCTTCATCAAGGTAAGTAGGTGAACCCGCACTTCCCGTGCTCTGCAGATCATGGGAAGTGCCGGTTCGCCCACATACCTTGATGAAGCGACAAGCGACCAGCGACCAGCGACCGCTCAGCGGAAGACGATGGTCCGGTGGCCGTTGAGCATCACCCGCGACTGGCTGTGCCAGCGCACCGCGCGGGCCAGCACCTGGGCCTCGACGTCGCGGCCGGCGGTGACCAGCTCGTCCTGGCTGTGGGTGTGGTCGACGCGGGTCACGTCCTGCTCGATGATCGGGCCCTCGTCGAGGTCGGCCGTCACGTAGTGCGCCGTGGCGCCGACCAGCTTCACGCCACGGTCGAAGGCCTGGTGGTAGGGCCGGGCGCCCTTGAAGCTGGGCAGGAACGAGTGGTGGATGTTGATCGCCCGCCCGGACAGCGCCCGGCAGGCGTCGTCGGAGAGCACCTGCATGTAGCGGGCCAGCACGACCAGGTGGATGCCCAGGTCGTCGACCAGGTCGAGCAGCTGCTTCTCGGCCACGTCCTTGGTGTCGGGGGTGACCGGGATGTGGTGGAAGTCGAGCCCGTAGGAGCGCACCAGCGCCTCGGCGTCGCGATGGTTGGACACCACCGCCGGGATCTCGATCTGCAGCGACCGGGTGCTGGCACGGAAGAGCAGGTCGTTGAGGCAGTGCAGCTGCCTGGAGACCATGATCAGCGTGCGGTACGGCGCGTGCGCGTCCCAGAGGTCGAAGGTCATCGCGAAGCGCTCGGCGACGTCGGCGAAGTCGGCGCGCAGCGCGGCGGCCTCGGCCGGGCGGTCCACGGTGAAGTCGAGCCGCATGAAGAAGCGCCCCGCGGGAGCGTCACCGAACTGCTGGCTCTCCACGATGTTGCCGCCGTGCTCGCCGAGCCAGCCGGTCACCGCGTGCACGATGCCGGGCCGGTCCGCGCACACCAGCAGCAGGACGAAGTCGCCCCCCGGGGTGCCGGCGGGGTGGGCCGGCGACGGTCCGGCGGGCCTGGCGCCCGGACGAGGGGCGTCGGGAGAGGTGGCGTCGGGCGGCATCGGCGGGCTCCTGCACGGGCGAGGCGACGCTGCGTTGCGTCTTGAGGTACACATTCTGTGATACGCAACCGGATCCCGCTAGAGTTGCGACATGAGCAACAACACCGTAGTCGCCACCGACGGCACGGCCGGGGTCCAGTCGGTCGACCGTGCCCTGGCGATCCTGGAGTGCCTGGCCCGCCTCGGCGAGGCGGGCGTCACCGAGCTGGCCGCCGAGCTCGGCGTCCACAAGAGCACCGCGTTCCGGCTGGCGGCCACGCTCGAGGCACGCCGCATGGTGGAGCAGACCACCGACCGGGGCAAGTACCGGCTCGGCGTCGGCATCCTGCGGCTGGCGGGTGCTACGACCGCTCGCCTCGACGTCGTCCAGGAGTCCCGCCCGGTCTGCCGGGCGCTCGCGGCGGCAACGGGCGAGACGGTCAACATCGCGGTGCTCTCCGAGCACTCGGCGCTCTACCTCGACCAGGTGGCCGGCTCGTCGGCCCTGCAGCCGCACAACTGGGTCGGCCAGCACATCCCGCTGCACGCGACCAGCAACGGCAAGGTGCTGCTCAGCGACCTGGACGACGAGCTGCTCGTCGCCACGGTGCCCGAGCTGAAGAAGTACACCTCGCGGACCATCACCACCCGGGGCCGCCTGCGCGAGGAGCTCGACCGGGTACGCGCCCAGGGGTACGCCGTGGCGGTCGACGAGCTCGAGGTGGGGCTGGCCGCAGCTGCGGCCCCGATCCGCAACGCGCACGGCGACGTCATCGCCTCGATGAGCGTCTCGGGTCCGACCTTCCGGATGCCGGAGGCCACCCTCGCCACCGTGGTCGAGCGGCTCACCGAAGCGGCTCTCGAGGTCTCCCACCGGCTCGGTTGGGGTCACCGGTAGGCCTCTTCTCGCGCCCGGGTCCTTGACGTGGGGGATTCGCCGCAGCATCCTCGGGGCATCCAATTGGTTGCGGACTGGGCAGTCGGTTGCGATGAGCGCAACAACAGCGCAGAAGGTGGGCCAGAACATGGCGGAGCTGTACGTCGACGGCGCCTGGCTGTCCGCACGCGACGGCGGCCGCCGCGAGATCCGGTGTCCTGCGGACGGCTCGCCGGTCGGCTCGGTCGACGAGGCGTCGAGCGCCGACACCGCTGCCGCGATCGAGGCGGCGCACCGCGCGTTCCACGAAGGCCCGTGGCCGACGACCTCGGCTCGTGAGCGCGGCAACCTGCTGCTCCGGCTGGCCGACCTGCTCGAGCGTGACGCCGAAGAGCTGGCGCGTGAGGAGTCGCTGGACACCGGCAAGCGACTCATCGAGAGCGAGTACGACATCGCCGACGTGGTCTCCGTCGTACGCCACTACGGGCGCGTGGCCGCCGAGGACTCCGGGCGCGTGGTGGACACCGGCAACGCCGACGTCGTCAGCCGCATCGTGCACGAGCCCGTTGGTGTCTGTGCCCTGATCACGCCGTGGAACTACCCCTTGCTCCAGGTGTCGTGGAAGGTCGCGCCCTGCCTGGCCGCCGGCAACACCTTCGTCCTCAAGCCGAGCGAGCTGACGCCGCACACCGCCATCCACCTGATGCGCCTGCTCGAGGAGGCCGGGCTGCCGCCCGGTGTCGGCAACCTCGTGCTGGGCGCCGGTGCGGATGCCGGAGCGCCGTTGGCGACCGACCCGCGCGTCGACCTGGTCTCGTTCACCGGCGGGCTCGCGACCGGGCGGGCCCTGATGGCCGCCGCCTCCGGCACGGTGAAGAAGATCGCCCTCGAGCTCGGGGGCAAGAACCCCAACATCGTCTTCGCCGACGCCGACCGCGAGGCGGCGCTCGACCTCGCCCTGACCGCAGTGTTCCTGCACTCGGGCCAGGTGTGCTCGGCCGGAGCCAGGCTGCTGGTCGAGGAGTCGATCCACGACGAGTTCGTCGACGAGCTGGTCGCCCGCGCCGGCACGATCCGGCTCGGCGGCCCCTTCGACGAGAAGGCCGAGACCGGACCGTTGACCAGTGCCGCGCACCGCGACAAGGTCGAGGCCTACGTCGCCGCCGGTCTCGCCGAGGGCGCCGTACTCCGCTGCGGCGGCGCGCGACCCGACGACCCCACGCTGGCCGAGGGCTACTACTACCTGCCGACGATCCTCGACGGCTGCACCAGCGCGATGTCGGTGACGCAGGACGAGTCGTTCGGGCCGGTTCTCACCGTCGAGACGTTCACGACCGAGGACGACGCGGTCGCCATCGCCAACGACAGCATCTACGGCCTGGCCGGTGCGGTCTGGACCCAGGACGCCGGCAGGGCCCAGCGGGTCGCGGCCCGCCTGCGGATGGGCACGGTCTGGATCAACGACTACCACCCCTACGTCGCCCAGGCCGAGTGGGGCGGCTACAAGCAGTCGGGGATCGGCCGCGAGCTCGGTCAGGCCGGTCTCGAGGAGTATCGCGAGACCAAGCACATCTGGCACAACATCCGGCCCGGCGCCCAGGGCTGGTTCAGCGGCAGCGGCCCCGCGGACGAGCAGCGATGAGCCAGGGCCGGTACGACGTCGTCATTGTCGGCGGAGGCTCCGCCGGATGCGCGCTCGCCAACCGCCTCAGTGCCGATCCCGGTACCAGCGTGCTGGTCCTCGAGGCGGGTCGCTCGGACTTCCGGTTCGACCCCTTCATCCACATGCCGGCGGCGTTGACCATCCCGATCGGCAACCGCTTCTACGACTGGAAGTACGAGTCCGATCCCGAGCCACACATGTTCGGCCGGCGGATCTACCACGCCCGCGGCAAGGTGCTCGGCGGCTCGAGCAGCATCAACGGGATGATCTTCCAGCGCGGCAACCCGCTCGACTTCGAGCGCTGGGCCGCCGAGCCGGGCATGGAGTCGTGGGACTTCCTGCACTGCCTGCCCTACTTCAAGCGGATGGAGACCTGTCTGGCCGGAGCCGACGACTGGCGCGGCGGTGACGGTCCGCTCGTGCTGGAGCGTGGCCCGGTCGCCAACCCGCTGTTCGCGGCGTTCTTCCAGGCCGCCCAGGACGCCGGCTACCCGCTGACCGACGACGTGAACGGCTACCGGCAAGAGGGCTTCGCGAGGTTCGACCGCAACATCCACCGTGGCCGCCGGCTCTCCGCGTCCCGCGCCTACCTCCACCCGGTGATGTCGCGCAAGAACCTGAAGGTCGAGACCCTTGCCTTTGTCACCGGCGTGCGCTTCGACGGGAAGCGGGCCACGGGCGTCGACTACCTGCGCGGTGGCCGGCTGCGCCGTACCGTCCAGGCGGGTGAGGTGATCCTCTGCGGTGGCGCCATCAACACCCCCCAGCTCCTGCAGCTCTCGGGTGTCGGCGCGGCCGACGACCTGCGCGCCCTCGGCATCGATGTGGTGGCCGACGTGCCCGGCGTCGGGCAGAACCTCCAGGACCACCTCGAGGTCTACGTCCAGCACGCCTCCAAGGAGCCCGTCTCGATCGCGCCCGGGCTGCGGATGCGGGCCCGGCCCAAGATCGGCTACGAGTGGTTGTTCCACCGCCGGGGCCTCGGCGCCAGCAACCACTTCGAGGGCGGCGGCTTCGCGCGCAGCAACGACGACGTCGCCTATCCCAACCTGATGTTCCACTTCCTGCCGATCGCGATCCGGTACGACGGCACCGTCCCGGCCGAGGGCCACGGCTACCAGGTGCACGTCGGCCCGATGTACGCCGACACCCGCGGCCACGTGAAGATCCGCTCGACCGACCCACGCGAGCATCCCTCGCTGCTCTTCAACTACCTGTCGACCGCGACCGACCGCAAGGAGTGGGTCGAGGCGATCCGGGTGGCGCGCTCGATCCTGAACCAGCCCGGTCTCGCGCGGTTCAACGACGGCGAGATCTCACCCGGGCCGTCGGTCGAGAGCGACCAGGAGATCCTGGACTGGGTGGCCCGCGACGCCGAGACCGCACTCCATCCCTCGTGCACGGCCAAGATGGGCGTCGAGGACGACGCCGTCGTCGACCCCACCACGATGGGGGTCCGTGAGGTCGAGGGACTGCGCGTCGTCGACGCGTCGGTCTTCCCGTTCGTCACCAACGGCAACATCTACGCCCCGGTGATGATGGTCGCCGAGAAGGCCGCCGACCTGATCCTCGGCAACACGCCACTCCCCGCTGCCGACGTCGCGTACTACAGGCACCGCGACCACATGCCGCTCTACCCGCCCGGCGACGCGCGCAACCCCGTCGCCACCCCCGACCCGGCCGACCCGGCCGGGCCTGCCGACACCCAGGAGGTCGCCAGATGACCGCGCCCACGATCGAGCCCAGCCGCGTCGACACCGCCCCCGACGGCGACGCCGCGCTCAAGGTCGACGGACTGTGGAAGATCTTCGGCAGCCAGGCCGACAAGATCATCGGCACAGCCGACGCAGACCTGTCGCGCAAGGACCTGCAGGAGAAGAGCGGCTGCGTGATGGCGGTCAAGGACGTCTCCTTCGACGTGGCTCCCGGCGAGGTGTTCGTCGTGATGGGCCTGTCCGGTTCCGGCAAGTCGACCCTGGTGCGGATGCTGACCCGGCTGATCGAGCCCACTGCCGGCACCGTCTTTCTCGGCGGGGAGGAGATCACCGCTGCCGACGAGAAGGCCCTGCGCGACATCCGGCGCAAGCGCGTCGGCATGGTCTTCCAGCACTTCGGTCTGCTGCCGCACCGCCAGGTGATCGACAACGTGGGGTTCGGGCTCGAGGTCCGCGGCGACGACCGGGCAACACGTCGCGAGCGCGCGCAGGAGATGGTCGACCTGGTCGGGCTCTCCGGCTACGAGCGCTCCTATCCCGACCAGCTCTCCGGTGGCATGCAGCAGCGGGTCGGGCTGGCCCGCGCCCTGGCCGCCGACCCGAGCGTGCTCCTCTTTGACGAGCCCTTCTCCGCGCTCGACCCGCTGATCCGCAGGGACATGCAGAACGAGGTCATCCGGCTGCACCACGAGGTCGGCAAGACGATGGTCTTCATCACCCACGACCTGGCCGAGGCGCTCAAGCTCGGCGACCGGATCCTGATCATGCGCGACGGCGAGGTCGTCCAGATCGGCCGTCCCGACGAGGTGGTCGGTGCGCCCGCCGACGAGTACGTGCGCGACTTCGTCTCCGACGTGCCCCGCTCCCACGTGCTGACGCTGCGCTGGGTGATGCGCGATCCTCGACCGGGCGAGGGCGAAGGTGCGCCGTCGCTGCCGGCCGACACGATCGTCCGCGAGGCGGCACGGGCGGTGCTCGCGGCCGAGGGCCCGGTCCGGGTCGTCGAAGGCGACCGGGTCGTGGGCATCGTCGACGACGAGGACATCCTCCGCGTCGTGGTGGCGGAGGAGCACCCGTCGTGAGCACGCTCGTGACCTCGGCGTCGCGGCCGGGGGCGAAGGAGGAGCAGCCCCGTTCCGTAGCGCCCGAGAAACGGCGTACCGGCCTCAAGCTCGGCGTCGTCGCCGTCGTCTGGGTCGTCGGCTGGCTGCTCTTCCGCGGCCACAACACGCTCGCCACGCCGTTCCAGCAGCTCAACGGTCTGCACACCTGGATCAACGACCTCCGCGACAACATCCAGGCCTCGGCCCAGACCAACTGGTTCTTCCACGGCGTCATCGGCAACATCTCGGACTTCTTCAACTGGCTGGTCGCCAAGCTCCAGTCGTGGGTCAGCCTGCCGGCGCCACCCAGGCCCGTGCCGGCGATCGGCTGGCTCGGAGTGGTCGCGCTGCTCGGCTGGGTCGGCCTGGCCGCGGCCGGCATCCGCTGGGGTCTGGTGGTCGTCGTCACCGTGCTGCTCTTCGGACTCGGCGGCTTCTGGCAAGACGGCGTGGACACCCTGATCATCACCGTGATCTCGGTCCTGGCCTGCATGGTGGTCGGGCTCCCGCTGGGCATCGCGATGGCCCGCCGCCGTTGGTTGTCGACGGCGGTGACGCCGGTCCTCGACGTGATGCAGACGATGCCGTCGTTCGCCTACCTGTCACCGCTGGCCCTGATCTTCGGCATCGGCCCGTCCTCTGCCGTGGTGCTGACGTTCATCTACGCCCTTCCGCCCCTGGTCCGGATCACCGAGCACGGCATCCGGTCGGTGCCCGAGTCGACCATCGAGGCCGCGGGGACGATGGGCCTGACCAGCACCCAGCTGCTGCGCAAGGTCCAGCTGCCGATGGCGCGCCGCACGATCGTGGTCGGCATCAACCAGTGCACGATGGCGGCCCTGTCGATGGCGGTGATCGCCGCCTTCGTGGCCGGCCCCGGCCTCGGTCAGGACGTCAGCAACGCGCTGTCCAACCTCGACGTCGGGACGGCGGCCGTCGCCGGTCTCCTGATCGTGGCCATCGCGATCATGCTCGACCGCACCACGACCGCGGCCAGCGAGCGCCGCGAGCTCACTCAGGGGCGCGTGGCGTCGGTCTCCGGGCCCGGTGTGCTGCTCATGGGCGTCGTGCTCGAGCGACTCCCGCGCTGGGCGAGCGTCGACCACCGGGCCGCCCGGCGCCTGCCGTCCGCCCTGATGCGGCGGATCGTCCTGAGCGTCGCGCTCGTCCCGGTCGTCGTCTGCATCTACCTCTCGCGTCAGTACCTCGACCTCGCATCGTTCCCCGACGGGTGGAACATCGGCACGGACATCGCGTCGAAGCTCAACGACTTCGTCAACTGGTTCGTCGACCACGTGGACACGGTGACCACCGGCTTCAAGAACCTGGTCACCTACAGCCTGCTCAACCCGCTGCAGAACCTGATGGCCAACTCGCCCTGGTGGCTGATGGCGGTGGTGCTGCTCGGCGCCGGGATGGTCCTGGGCGGCTGGCGCGCGCTGGTGTCGGTCGCCGTGTGCCTGGCGATCATCCTCGGCACGGGTCTGTGGAACGACGCCATGATCACCCTGACCATGACCCTGGTCGCCACCATCCTGGTGATGATCAGCGCGCTGGTCCTGGGCATCGCCATGGGGCGCAACCGGCTCATGGACCTCTGGATCAGACCTGTCCTGGACACGTTCCAGACCATCCCGTCGTTCGTCTATCTCGTACCGGCGCTGGCCCTGTTCGGCGCGAGCCGCTTCACCGCCATCGTGGCGGCGGTTGCGTACGGCGTCCCGATCGCGACCAAGCTGGTCGCCGACGGCATCCGCGGCGTCTCCGAGACCACGGTCGAGGCCGCTCGCGCGTCCGGGATCACGAGCTGGCAGATGATCCTCAAGGTCCAGATCCCGATGGCCCGCGAGTCCTTGGTGCTGGCGACCAACCAGGGCCTGCTGTACGTCCTGTCCGTCGTCGTGATCGGCGGCCTGGTCGGGGGAGGCAGCCTCGGCTACCTCGTCGTCTCGGGGTTCTCGCAGGACCAGCTCTTCGGGAAGGGTCTCGCGGCCGGCATCGCCATCACCGCCCTGGGGGTGATGCTGGATCGAGTCGCGCGCTACACCGCTGCCCGCTACGGGCGCGCCTGAGCACCACAGCTTCGTGGAACAACCGAGGGAAGAAGGAACGGCATGAATCGAACCACCCACGTCCGCCTGTTCGGGGTGGTGGCAGCGGCGGCGCTGCTGCTGACCGCCTGCGGCGGCGGCAACATCTCCGACAACACCACCGCCGGTGGCAGCACGCCCTGCGGCAACTTCAACATCGCGGTGAACCCGTGGACCGGGTACGCCTCGGACGCCTACGTCGTGGGCGACCTCGCGCAGAGCAAGCTCGGCTGCAACGTCAGCTACAAGAACGTGAAAGAGGAGGTCGGCTGGCAGGGCATGTCCAGCGGCACCATCGACACCATCCTGGAGAACTGGGGCCACGCGGACCTGGTCAAGAAGTACATCACCGACCAGAAGACCGTCGAGGACGCCGGCCTGACCGGGAACGAAGGAATCATCGGCTGGTACGTACCGCCGTGGATGGCAGCCAAGTACCCCGACATCACCGACTGGAACAACCTGAACAAGTACGCCGACCTGTTCAAGACGTCGGAGTCCGGCGGCAAGGGGCAGCTGCTCGACGGCGACCCGTCGTACGTCACCAACGACGAGGCGCTGGTCAAGAACCTCAACCTGAACTACCAGGTCGTGGTCGGCGGTAGCGAGGCGGCGCTCATCCAGAGCTTCCGCAGCGCGGAGAAGAACAAGACCCCGCTGCTCGCGTACTTCTACGAGCCGCAGTGGTTCTTCTCGGAGATGAAGCTGGTCAAGATCGACCTGCCGAAGTACACCGCAGGTTGCGACGCCGATGCTGCAAAGGTGGCCTGCGACTACCCGCCGTACCACCTGAACAAGCTGATCTCCAAGAAGTTCGCCGACTCCGGCTCGCCTGCGGTGACGCTGGTGAAGAACTTCCAGTGGACCAACGCGGACCAGAACACCGTCTCGACCTACATCGCCCAGGACGGGATGAAGCCGGCCGACGCGGCGCAGAAGTGGATCGACGCCAACCCCGACAAGGTGGCCGCCTGGCTGCAGGGCACCGGCGCCACCAGCTGAGCGTTCGTTCCCGACGCCCCTCGGGTACCCGGCCGGGTTGACACCCCGGCCGGGTACGGGCGACGATTGTCACCGTTCCGTATCGTGCATTGTGTTGCGCCCATCGCAACTCAGGCGGAGTTCGACCGGCTGACGCCGGCAGAGATCGAGGAAGCTCATGGCCACCGTTCCCTCCAGCGCGCGCGTCGTCGTCATCGGCGCCGGCATCGTCGGCAACAGCCTGGTGCAGCACCTGGCCCGCCTCGGCTGGCGCGACATCGTGCAGCTGGACAAGGGTCCCCTGCCGAACCCGGGTGGCTCGACCGGCCACGCCTCCAACTTCATCTTCACCGTGGACCACTCCCGCGAGATCGCGGACCTGACCCTCGACTCCGTGCGGCAGTACCAGGAGATGGGCGTCTTCACCCAGTGCGGCGGCTTCGAGATCGCCCGTACCGAGGAGCGCATGGAGGAGCTCCGTCGCCGGATGTCGAGCGCCCGCGCCTGGGGGATCGAGTCCGAGCTGGTCAGCCCGGAGTTCGTCAAGGAGAAGGTCCCGTTCATCGAGACCGACCAGTTCATCGGCGCCTTCTGGACGCCGGGGGTCGGGGTGGTCGACTCGCTGCGCGCGGGCACGATCATGCGTGAGGAGGCGATGGCGCTCGAGGCGCTGACCGTCGTCCCCAACGTGGAGGTCGTCGGGCTCGACGTCGAGGAGACGCCGACCGGTCCCCGGATCACCCGGGTGCGCACCAGCGAGGGTGACATCGAGACCGACACCGTCGTCATCGCCTGCGGCGTCTGGAGCCCCAAGATCGGCGACATGGCCGGCATCAAGATCCCGCTGACCCCGGCCGTGCACCAGATGATCAGCGTCGGCCCCTGCCCCCAGCTGTCCGGCCTCGAGGGCGAGATCTCGTTCCCCATCGTCCGCGACATGGACACCTTCTGCTACGAGCGGCAGCACGGCGCCGACATGGAGGTCGGCTCCTACGCGCACCGCGCGATCCTGCACGAGCCCGAGGAGATCCCCTCGATCGAGCAGTCGAAGCTCTCACCGACCGAGATGCCCTTCACCTCCGACGACTTCGACCCGCAGCTCGAGCAGGCCTACGAGCTGATGCCCGAGCTGCTCGGCGCCGAGGGCGCCGAGATGCGCTACGCCATCAACGGCCTGCTCTCGCTGACCTGTGACGGCAACCCGATCCTCGGCGAGAGCCAGGTCGGCGGGCTGTGGACCGCGGCTGCGGTGTGGATCAAGGAGGGCCCGGGCGTCGGTCGTGCCGTGGCCGAGTGGATGACGCAGGGCTGGTCCGAGATCGACATCCACCACAGCGACATCGCGCGCTTCCACGCCCACCAGGGCCGGCGCGAGCACACCCGCCTGCGCACCACCGAGTCGTTCATCAAGACCTACGGGATCATCCACCCCGCCGAGCAGTACGAGTCCGACCGCGAGCAGCGGCTCTCGCCGATGTACGAGTCGGAGAAGAAGCTCGGCGCGACGTTCTTCGAGGCCGCCGGCTGGGAGCGCCCGTTCTGGTACGACTCCAACGCCGACCTGCTCGAGACGTACGGCGACGCCGTGATGCCGCGCGAGCACGAGTGGGACGCGCGCTGGTGGAGCCCGATCATCAACGCCGAGCACCTGCGGATGCGCGAGGCGGCCGGCGTCGTCGACCTGAGCGCGTTCTGCATCTTCGACATCGAGGGCCCCGAGGCGCTGGCCGCCGTCCAGCGCACCTGCGTCTCCCAGTGCGACGTGGCCGTCGGCAAGGTCATCTACACACCCGTGCTCGACGCGCGCGGCGGCTTCGTCTCCGACCTGACCGTGATGCGGCTGGGCTCTGCCGAAACTGGGGGAGACCACTTCCGCGTGGTCACCGGTGGCGCGCACGGCATGGCCGACCGCAAGACCTTCGGCGACCAGCTGGCGGAGGTCTCGCCCGACGGCTCGACCACGCTGACCGACCGCACCGACGAGGTCTCGACGATCGGCCTGTGGGGCCCGCGGGCCCGCGACATCCTCAGCGGGCTCACCGACGACGACCTCAGCGACGGCGGCTTCGGCTTCCTGACCTGCCGCGAAGTCGCGGTCCGCGTCGCGGGCGGCGGCACCGTCACGGTGCTGGCGTCGCGGATCTCCTACGTCGGCGAGCTGGGCTGGGAGCTCTACGTCGCGATGTCCGACGCGGAGGCGCTCTGGGAGTCGCTGCTCGACGCGGGGCGCCCGCACGGCGCCGTACCGGTCGGGATCGGGGTCTACGCGACCACCGGACGGCTGGAGAAGGGCTATCGCGCGTACGGCGCGGAGCTCGACGCCGAGCGGACCATCGTGGAGGCTTCCATGCAGCGGCCCAAGGTGAAGGCGGCCGACTTCGTCGGGCGTGACGCCTACCTCGCGCAGCGGGAGCAGCCGCCCGCGGCGGTGCTGTGCACCCTCACAGTCGACGATCACACCTCGGCCTCGGGGACCAAGCGCTACATGCTCGGTGGCGAGCCGATCCTGACCCGCGACGGCCAGCCGCTCACCGACGGGCACGGCCACCACTCCTACGTCACCAGCGCGGGATCGGCCCCGTCGATCGGCAAGCACATCCTGATGGCCTACCTCCCCGTCGAGCACGCCCGCCTCGGCAACGAGCTGGCGGTGTCCTACATGGAGGAGCGCTACCCGGTCACGGTCGTCTCCGCCGACAGCACGCCGGTCCTCGACCCCGCCAACGAGCGGCTGCGCTGATGGGCGCCTCGGTCCTGGTCTGCATCAAGCGGGTGGTGGACTCCTCGGGTGAGGTCGTCCTCACCGAGGACGCGCAGGCGGTCGACGGGCGCTTCGCCGGCTTCACCACGAGTGCCCACGAGGAGTGCGCGATCGAGCTCGCCACCCAGGTGGCGTCGGCGACCGACGGCAGCGCGGCGGTGCTGACGCTCGGCGAGGCGGACGCGGTCGAGCAGCTGCGCACCGCGCTGGCCCTCGGCTGCACCTCGGCGACGCACGTGGTCGCCGACCCGTCACTGCTCGGTCCGGCCGACGTGGCCCGCGAGATCGCGGCCGTGGTCCGCGAGCGCGCCGAGGCGGGCGAGGGGCACGACCTCGTCCTGCTCGGCAACGACGCCGCCGACAGCGGCGACTTCCAGGTGGGCATCCGGCTGGCCTACGAGCTCGGCTGGCCGGTGGTCAACGGCGTCTCGACGTTGGCCGTCGAGGGTGACCAGGTGATCGCGAGCGGGGAGGGTCCCGACGGCCGGGAGACCTACCGGGTGTCGCTGCCGGCTGTCGTGACCGTGCTCGAGGGCGGGGTCGAGCCCCGCTACCCGGGCGTGCCGGGCCGCCTGAAGGCCAAGAAGATCCCGATCGAGGAGCGCGAGCTGAGCGGCGAGCCGGCCGGACCCAAGCGGGTGCGGCTGCTGCTGCCGCCCGCGCAACCCAGCGACGTACAGATCCTCGGCACCGGCGCCGAGGCGGCGCCGGCCGTGGTCGACCTGCTGGAGAGCCTGGGGGTGCTGGCCCGATGATCCTGGTCTTCGTCGAGACCGACGCTTCCGGCCCCACCGAGGTCTCGCGCGAGGCGGTCACCTTCGCCCGCACCCTGTCCGCCGCCGGCAACGGCGTCCCGATCGACGCGGTCGTCGTCGGGCGGCCCCATGCCGACCTGCACGAGGTCGTCGAGACGCTCGGCCGCTACGGCGTACGCCGCGTCCACCACGTCACCGGCGACGGCTTCGCCGCCTACTCCGGCGCCGCGTGGGCCCATGCCGTCCAGGGGGTCCGCGGGACCGCGGGCTCGGTGGTCGTGATGGGGGCCGGCACGCCGCGCGGCATGGAGGTGCTGGCTCACCTCTCGGCACGCGAGGGTGTGGCCATGGCGGCCAACGTGACGGCGTTCGGTGGGTTGTCGCCCTTCGTGGTGACCCGCCAGGTCGTCGGCGGTGCGGCGCTCGAAGAGATGCGTCTCGACCAGCGTCCCGCCGTCTTCACCGTCGCCGGGCACGCGGTGGAGCCGACCGCGGCCGACCAGCCGGTCACCGCCGAGCTGGTCGAGACCTCGGTGGACGTCCCGGCCGCGGACCTCCGCGCCCAGGTGGTCTCCTCAGACCCGGCCCCGCCCGACGAGGCCGGTGGCCTGAAGTCCGCCAAGGTGGTCGTCGGTGCCGGTCGCGGCGCGGGCTCCGGCGAAGGCTTCTCCGACCTGGTCGAGCTCACCGAGCTGCTCGGCGGCGCCCTTGGCGTCTCCCGCGTGGTGACCTCGCTGGGCTGGCGGCCGCACCACGAGCAGGTCGGCCAGACCGGGGTGCGGATCTCGCCCGACCTCTACATCCCGTGCGGCATCAGCGGTGCGATCCAGCACTGGGCCGGCTGCTCGAGTGCCAAGACGATCCTGGCGATCAACACCGACGCCGAGGCGCCGATGGTGACCAAGGCGTCGTACGCCGTGATCGGTGACCTGCACGAGGTGGTGCCTGCCATCAACGCCGAGATCCGCAGGCGGCGCGGCTAGGCACCAGCTGCGCAGTTTGCCCCTCGGCCGAGCGGGTACGGAGCGGAAATTCTCGCTCTCGGAGGTTCCCATGCGATCACGCACGCTCGTCGGCTCCCTGGCCCTGGCGCTCGCCGTCACCTGCACCGGAGTGGTCGGCTCGGCCTCCGGCGTAGCACCGGGAAAGGCGGCCCCGGATGGGCCGGGTGACAAGGCGACCTGGACCGAGGCCGACAAGACCGGCTTCGGGACCTCGCGGAGCAGACGGAGCAACCTGTGGTTCACCCTCCAGCAGGGCCGCACCAGCGAGGTGTTCTACCCGGACCTCTCCACGCCCAGCGTGCGCAGTCTCGAGCTCGTCGTCACCGGAGACTCGTTCACCGACCGCGAGTCGACCGACATGCGGCACCGCACGGTCCGGCCGGATCCCCGCAGCCTGAGGTTCCGCGAGGTCAACACCGACAAGCAGGGTCGCTACAAGATCGTCGAGACGTTCGTCAGCGACCCGCGGCGGGCCGCCCTCGACGTGAGCATCCGGCTGATCTCACTGGACGGCGGCGCCTACGCGGTCTACGCCCTCTACGACCCTTCGCTGGCCAACACGGGCATGAACGACAGCGGGCACACGGCCGGCGGTGCGCTCGTCGCGACCGACGGCGCGAAGGAGGTTGCCAGCGCCCTCATCTCACAGCCGACCTTCGACGCCACCTCCACGGGCTTCCTCGGCACCAGTGACGGCTGGACCGACCTGCAGGGCGACCAGACGCTCGACCACGCCTACCGTCGCGCCGGAGTCGGCAACATCGTGCAGATCGGCCGGATGGCAGGAGTGACCGGCCTGCCCGGTCACCACGACGCGCGCCTCACTCTCGCCTTCGGCACCGACAGCGCAGCCGCACAGCGCACCGCCGAGGCGAGCGCCTCGACGCCGTTCGACGCCACCCGGAAGCGCTACGACCGGGGCTGGCACTCCTGGCTGGCCACCCTCAAGCACGTGCCGGCCAGCGTCCACGGCCTCCGCCGCCAGTACCTCGCCTCCGAGCTGGTGGTCGCCGC
>JAWWPM010000253.1:0-12742 GCA_033854915.1 Nocardioidaceae bacterium | reverse complement strand
ACCCCCGGGTGGTCGAGGGTGACCAGGATCGCGAGCAGCGCGAAGGTCGGCACGGCGCGGCCGATGTTGGAGGTGTTGATGGCCACGAAGCCACCGCGGCCGCGGTGGCCGAGCCAGAGCGCGATCGGCAGGCCGATCAGCACGGCCGCGGCGAGCGCGGTCACGCTGAGCAGCAGCTGCTGGACGAGCAGCGTCCAGATGCCGTCGGCGCCGTGCCAGTGCGACCCCGTGGTCAGGTAGTCCCACGTCTCACCGAGCACCCTCATGCGGACCCCCTCCTCGCCCATGGCGTGACCAGCCACTGCAAGGCCACGATCAGGGCGTCGAGCGCGAAGGCGAGGACGACGCACAGCACGCTGGCCGCGAGCAGCTCGGCCTTGAAGTCGTTCTGCACGCCGTCCTCGATCAGGTTGCCGAGACCGCCGTAGCTGACGAGGGTGCCGACCGTGGTCAGGGCGACCGTGGAGACCGTGGCGACCCTCAGCCCCGCCATCATCACCGGCAGCGCGAGCGGCAGCTCGATCCGGAACAGCAGCCGGGTCGCGCCGTACCCCAGGCCGGTGGCCGACTCGCGCACCTCGGCCGGCACGCCGACCAGGCCGGCGAGCATGCTGCGGACCAGGATGGTCAGCGCGTAGAGGGCGAGCCCGATCACGACGGTGGTCGCGGTGATGCCGGTGAACGGCACCAGGATCGGGAAGAGTGCGAGGCTCGGGATCGTGTAGATCGCCGTGCTGGCGCCGAGGATCAGGCCCTGCAGCCACGGCAGTCGCCGGGCGACCAGCGCGAGCGGGAAGGCGATCAGGATGCTGAGGAGAAGTGCGACGCCGGTGATCTCCAGGTGCTGCACCGTGGCGTGCACGAGGTCGTGGTAGCGGTCGTGGAGGTAGGACCCGCAGAACCAGTGGTTGGTGAGCCGGCTGTAACAGCTGGGCGAGATCGAGATCCCGTCGGCCGCTAGTAGGGTCACCGCATGAACGCTACCGCGTCGCCTCGCGACGGCAGCGCCGGTGAGCCGATGATCCGGCTGGAGGGTGTGGGCAAGAAGTACGCCGACGGCACGGTGGCGGTGCACGAGCTCGATCTCGAGATCGCGGCCGGCGAGGTGGTCTGCCTGGTGGGGCCCTCGGGCTGCGGCAAGTCCACCACCCTGAAGATGATCAACCGGCTGATCGAGCCGACCTCCGGCCGGATCTTCCTCGAAGGGCGCGACGTCACCTCGGAGGACCCGGTCCGGCTGCGCCGCCGGATCGGCTACGTGATCCAGCAGATCGGGCTGTTCCCGCACCAGAGGATCGCCACCAACGTCGCCACCGTGCCGTCACTGATCGGGACGCCCAAGGCCCAGGCCCACGAGCGGGCCCGTGAGCTGCTGGCGCTGGTCGGGCTGGACCCCGACCTGTACGCCGACCGCTACCCGCACCAGCTCTCCGGCGGGCAGCAGCAGCGGGTCGGCGTCGCTCGCGCGCTGGCCGCGGACCCGCCGGTGCTGCTGATGGACGAGCCGTTCGCCGCGGTCGACCCGATCGTGCGGGCCCGGCTGCAGGACGAGTTCCTCAAGCTGCAGGACGAGCTGGGCAAGACCGTGGTCCTGGTCACCCACGACATCGACGAGGCCGTGAAGATGGGCGACAAGGTCGCGGTGCTGGCCGACGGCGGGCGGCTCGCCCAGTTCGGCACCCCTGCGGAACTGCTCGCGCATCCCGCGGACGAGTTCGTCTCCGACTTCGTCGGCTCCACCGCCGGGCTGCGCCGGCTCGCGGTGACCCGGCTCGACCGGGCGCACCTCGAGCCCCTCGACGGGGTCGCGACCGGTGACCTGGGGGCGGCGATCGACCTGGACTCCTCGCTCGAGGAGGCCCTCGCCGTACTCCTGCGCGACGACCGGCCGATGATCGGCGTCAAGGACGGCGCGCAGTTCGTCGGCGTGCTCACGCCCGACGGCATCCACCGCGCCCTGCGCTCCTCCCTCGCCGAACGCTGACCCGGCAGAAGCACGCACGCAGAGACCGCCGACCCGGCACAAGTGAACGCGCACTTCTGCCGGGTCAGCGTCGCGCGGCGTGCACTTTGTGCCGGGTCAGCGTCGCGCGGCGTGCACTTTGTGCCGGGTCGGCGTCGTACGGCGTGCACTTTGTGCCGGGTCAGCGTCGTACGGCGTGCACCTTCTGCCGGGTCAGGCGTGGCGGACCTGGGGCGGGTGCCAGTTGGTGGCGGTGTCGAGCTCGGCGCGGAGCACGTCGTTGTCCTGCTCGAGCTCGGCCACGCGGACGATGGCCTCGGCAGCGCGCTCCTCGGACTCACCCAGGGCCGCCGTGAGACGGCCGCTCTCGGCCTCGGCGAGGTCGGCGCGGCGGGCCTCCTGGTTGACCTTGCGCATCGCCTCGGCCGCCCGGCCCTGAGAGGCCACCACGGCGGTCTCGAGCTGGGCGACGGCACGCTCGGCGGTGCCGACGCGGTGCTGCATGGTGGAGGCGAACTCCTGGTGCTCCGCGGAGCGGGCCTCGGCGATCTCGCGGTAGGCCTGGGCCTGACGGGCCCGGTCGGCCGCCGCCTCACGGCGGGAGACGAGCAGCTCGGAGTAGGTGATCCGGGCAGCCGCTCCTCCGAGGACGACGGCGAGGACGGCAGCGATCGAGACCAGGGTCAGGGATGCGCTGAGGACGGTGCCGATGACGACGACCGCCGCGGTGGTGACGAGTGCGGCAGCGGTCACCAGACGGGTGCTGCGCTGCCTACGACGTGCCCTTGGGGAAGACATGAGGTCAGGCTAGGGCTCGTCGTCCTCCGGAGGGACGCGACACGCGCGTTCGAGCAGCAGCCCGGCGCCGACCACCAACAGGCCGGTGACGCCCGCCACCGACGACCTGATGGCCCGCTCGGCGGCCAGCTCGCTGTCCACACCGAACCAGCTGACGGCGTAGCCGACGTAGGCGCCCGCCATCAGGCAGCCCACGTAGGCGCAGGCCCGGGCCAGCACGAGGCGGTTGACGGCGTGGTGCGGGGAGAGCCGTCCGGCGCGCTGCTGGATGCTGCGCCGGGTCGAGCGCGCGGTGCCGACCAGGATCGCCGCGACCAGCAGCAGCGCGGCCGGCTGGGCCCAGGAGACCATCGGCGCGAACTTCGCGCCGCCGTAGAGAACCCGGTGGAACAGCCAGCCGGCGACCAGCCCGACGACGGTCCAGGCGTACAGCGCGGCCGGGCTCATCGGCCGCAGGCGTCGATCGTGGTCGGGCGGCCCGTCGGTCGGCGGGACGCTCACCGGGGGGCGCTCACCGGCGGAGGCTCGATGGCGCGGTCACTGCACCTGGAGCGCGATGTCGTCGCGCTTCTTCAGGCCGCTGCGGTCGGTCTTCTCGAGCAGGTCGGCCACGGCCCCGGTGTCAGGGATCACCGCATCCGGCTCCACGTCGTACCACGGCTGGAGGACGAACGCGCGCTCGGCGGCACGCGGGTGCGGCAGCCTCAGCGAGTCGTCGTGGCCGCGGCGGTCGCCGACCACGATCAGGTCGACGTCGAGCGTGCGCGGGGCGTTGGCCTGGCCGGTGCGCTCGCGGCCGAAGGCGTCCTCGATGGCGTGGGCCCGGTCGAGCAGCCGGGTGGCGGCCAGCGTGGTGTCCAGGAGCACGACGGCGTTGAGGAAGCTCTCCGAGCCTTCGGGGGCGTCGACGGGCTCGGTCTCGTAGATCGGCGAGACCTCGGTGATCCACACGTCGGGGGTGTCGGCCAGGGCGTTGACGGCGCCCTGGAGGCTGGTCAGGCGCTCCCCGAGGTTGGACCCCAAGGACAGCACCGCGCGACGGATCGGACGCATCTCACCGGTGAGCGTGTCCGCGTCGACGATGTGCGGGTTGGGTGTCTCGGTCACGGTCGGCACCTCACTGGCTCGGAGATCTCGCTGTGATCGGTCTGGTGATCGTCAGCGTCACGTCGGCGAAGGTCGCGTCGATCGGGGCCCCGGGCTTGTGGACCGTGACCCGGGCCCATTCAACACGGTCGTCCAAGAGGCAGACGTCCGAGATGCGTTGGGCCACGGTCTCGATCAGATCGACCGGGTCAGACTCGACTGCGGCTTTCACGTGCGCCACGAGACTTCCGTAGTCGACCGTGTCGTGCAAGTCGTCAGAGGCCGCCGCCCGGCTGGTGTCGATGCCCAGGACCAGATCGATCAGGAACACCTGCCCCTCGCGCCTCTCGTGCTCGAAGACGCCGTGATGAGCGAAGCACTCGATGCCCAGCACCGCCAGCTCGTCGGTCATGACCTCAGCCTTCCTGCCAGCGGGCCAGCGTGAGCAGCGCGTCGCGGCTGGCTCGTACGTCGTGCACGCGCAGGGCCCACACGTGCTGCTGGGCGACCAGCACGGTCAGGGCGGTGGTCGCGTCCTCGCGCCCGTCGACCGGGCGCGGCTCCCCGGACGGGTCCGCCAGCAGCGTGCCCAGGAAGGACTTGCGGCTCGCGCCGACCAGCAGCCGGAAGCCCAGTGCCTGGAGGTCCGCGAGGCCGGCCAGCAGGGCCCAGTTGTGCTCGGAGCGCTTGGCGAAGCCCAGCCCCGGGTCGAGCACGATCCGCTCGTCGGGGAGACCGGCCGCGCGCAGCGCATCCACCCGCTCGAGCAGCTCGGCGCGTACCGCTGCCACGACGCCGCCGGGGGCGTCGTACACGGCGTGCTCGTTCATGTGCACGCTGTGTGCTCGCCAGTGCATGCAGACGTAGGTTGCGTCCGAGTCGGCCACCACGTCGAGGATGCGGGGGTCGGCCAGGCCGCCGGAGACGTCGTTGACGATCGAAGCGCCGGCCGCCAGCGCAGCCTCGGCGACCTCGGCACGCATCGTGTCCACCGAGACGACCGCACCTTCAGCGGCGAGCTCGCGGATCACGGGTACGACGCGCCCGAGCTCCTCCTCCACGAGTGGCCGGGTGGCTCCGGGACGCGTCGACTCACCGCCGATGTCGAGCAGGTCGGCGCCGTCGGCGAGCAGGTCGCGACCGTGCACCACGGCGGCTTCCGGCGTCGCCCAGAGACCGCCGTCGGAGAAGGAGTCGGGCGTCACGTTGACCACGCCCATCAGCAGCGGCAGGGCCGTCGGCTCCACCATCGGCTGGCCCATCTCACCGCCGCTGGCTGTTGATCAGCGCCATCGCCTCGGAGCGGGTCGCCGCGTTGTGCATCTGCCCGCGCACCGCCGAGGTGATGGTGCGGGCACCGGCCTTGCGGACCCCGCGCATGGTCATGCACAGGTGCTCGGCCTCGATCACCACGATCACGCCGCGGGCGTCGAGCGCCTCGACGAGGGCGTCGGCCACCTGCGTGGTCAGCCGCTCCTGCACCTGCGGGCGCTTGGCGAAGACGTCGACCAGGCGGGCCAGCTTGGAGAGCCCGGTGATCTTGCCCGACTCGGCCGGGATGTAGCCGACGTGGGCCACCCCGGTGAACGGCACCAGATGGTGCTCGCACATCGACCACAGCTCGATGTCACGCACCAGCACCATCTCGTCGTGCCCGAGGTCGAAGGTGGTGGTGAGGACGTCGTCGGGCACCTGCCGGATGCCGGCCGTGAGCTCGGCGTACGCACGGGCCACGCGGTCGGGAGTGTCCTTGAGGCCCTCTCGCTCGGGATCCTCACCGATCGCGATCAGCAGCTCGCGTACGGCGGCCGCGGCCCGGTCGTGGTCGAACGGCGGGATGTCGTCGCGCGAGCGCGCGGGATACGCGATCCGGTGGGTCATGAGGTCACGCGGGCGGCTCGGGAGGCGTGGTGCCCGGCCCGATCAGACCGCCGTGGACGTCGCCGCCCGAGCCCGGCGGGGTCAGGATCGCACCCGCTTCGGCGTCCGGCCTGGTGCCATTGGCGTGCACCCGGTCGCGGATCTCCTGCGGGATCTCCACCGGAGGGATCTGCGACGGGTTGCGGTCGGGCGAGCCGGTCCAGGCCGGACGGGCCGGCCTGCGACGCAGCGCCTCGAAGACGCCGGCCACCTGCGCCTTGTCGAGCGTCTCCTTGTCGACCAGCTCGAGGACCAGGCTGTCGAGGACGTCGCGGTTCTCCTCGAGGATGTCGTAGGCCTCCTGGTGGGCGTTCTGCAGGAGCTTCTTGGTCTCCTCGTCGATGATCGCGGCGACGTCCTCGGAGTAGTTCTTGGTGTGCCCGAAGTCGCGGCCCAGGAAGGGCTCGCCGTTGCTCTCACCGAGCTTGATCGCGCCGAGCCGGTCGGTCATGCCGTACTGCGTGACCATCGCGCGCGCCACGGCGGTGGCCTTCTCGATGTCGTTGCCGGCACCGGTGGTCGGGTCGTGGAACACCATTTCCTCCGCCGCGCGGCCACCCATCATGTAGGCGAGGGCGTCGAGCATCTCGCTGCGGGTCTGGCTGTACTTGTCGGCGTCGGGAAGGATCATCGTGTAGCCCAGCGCCCGGCCACGGGGCAGGATCGTGATCTTGTGCACGGGGTCGTTGCCGGGGAGCGCTGCGGCCACCAGGGCGTGTCCACCCTCGTGGTAGGCCGTGATCAGCTTCTCCTTCTCGCTCATCAGGCGCGTACGGCGCTGCGGGCCCGCGATCACTCGGTCGATCGCCTCGTCGAGCATCTCGTTGGTGACGAGCTTCTGGTTGGAGCGCGCGGTGAGCAGGGCGGCCTCGTTGAGGACGTTCTCGAGGTCGGCGCCGGTGAAGCCGGGGGTACGACGGGCCACCGACAACAGGTCGACGCCCGGCGCCAGCGGCTTGCCGCGCGAGTGCACCTGGAGGATCTTGTGGCGTCCGGCGAGATCAGGCGCGTCGACCTGGATCTGCCGGTCGAAGCGGCCCGGGCGCAGCAGCGCGGGGTCCAGGACGTCGGGGCGGTTGGTCGCGGCGATCAGGATCACGCCACCACGGACGTCGAAGCCGTCCATCTCGACCAGCAGCTGGTTGAGGGTCTGCTCGCGCTCGTCGTGGCCGCCGCCCATCCCGGCGCCACGGTGGCGCCCGACGGCGTCGATCTCGTCGATGAAGACGATCGCCGGGGCGTTCTCCTTGGCCTGCTCGAACAGGTCGCGGACCCGGCTCGCGCCGACGCCGACGAACATCTCGACGAAGTCGGAGCCGGAGATGGAGTAGAAGGGCACGCCGGCCTCACCGGCGACCGCACGGGCGAGCAGGGTCTTGCCGGTGCCGGGAGGGCCGTAGAGCAGGACGCCCTTGGGGATCTTGGCGCCCACGGCCTGGAACTTGGCCGGCTCCTGGAGGAACTCCTTGATCTCGCCGAGCTCCTCGACCGCCTCCTCGCAGCCGGCGACGTCACCGAACGTGGTCTTCGGCATGTCCTTGGAGATCAGCTTGGCCTTGGACTTGGCGAACTGCATGACGCCGCGGCCGCCGCCGCCCTGCACCTGGTTCATCAGGAAGAGGAACAGCAGCACGATCAGCACGAACGGCAGCAGCGTGGTCAGGATCGATGCGAGCAGGCTCGGCTTGGAGATCTTGTTGTCGAAGCCGTCGGCGGGGATCGTGCCCTTCGCGACCTGGGCCTCGATCTCGTTGACCAGCTTGTTCTGGGTGCCGTCGAGCCAGTGCGCGGTGACCTCGGCGCCGGCCGGGCGAACGCCGTCCTTCAGCGTCGCCTTGATCTGCTGGTCGCCGTCGATCAGCGTGATCTCCTGGACCTGCCCCGACGTGATGTAGGTGTTCATCGTGGAGAACTTGACCTCGTCGTAGCCGCCCGACGGGGCGAGGTACTGGAGGGCGAAGAGCACGCCGAGCACTGCGACGACGATCCACAGCCATGGGCTTCTGACGAAACGCTTCACGGGACTCTCTCGAAGGCGGTGCTGCTGCCCGCTGTAGCTCTGCGAGAGAAGCCGAAGGGGGCACTGGTCTGGAAATGACGACGGTACACGTCATCGCCAATGCCCATTGTCCCCTCTGGCACCTGCGGGAGCCACATCGAGGGGGATCTCATTCGGTCCAGCACGCGATCACGGCGGCGGCCACGCCGTACGCAGCGTCCTGCCGGTTCGTACCCTGCGGCAGGTCGGCGGCCGCGACGTGTGACGCGTCGACCCACAGCGTCTTGTGGTCCTTGATGAACACGACGTCACCGCTCGGCGTCTCGAAGGCGGGGAAGCCGAAGCTGGCCAGGCCGACGATGGGCGAGGCGTTGGTCAGCCGACCGCGGAGCCGGTCGAACCAGGCGCGCCCCGGTCCGGCCGCGTCGAGGTCCTTCACCGACATCCGCAGCTCACCGTGGGCCAGCGGGTAGGTGCAGCGGTAGGTCTGGTGCGACCACGCGTGCAGGCCTCTCGGGCCCTGGTGGAGCTGGAAGACCCGCCGGACGGCGTCGCGGATCTCGCTGCCACAGATCATCGAGGCGGTCTCGGACGGACGCCTCGAGCCTGCTGCCCCCGCCTCGTGGGCCGCCATGCTGCCCTCGGGGGCCGGGGTCATCGACGCACCACTCATCGTGCTGCCGTCGGACATGACGTGCTCGGCACCCGCCGACGACGAACCGCCGCCGCAGGCGGCGAGCATCAGCGGCACAGCGGCCAGGGCTCCGGCCAGTCGGGCTCTCACGATGGTTCCTTCCGGTGGTCCGAGGGTCTCTTCGCTATTCGCCACGGAGCGGCGCGTGGCTTGGTCGACACCTCCTCTGGCGTGGCCTACCACGCAGATGATGCGGAAAGCCCAGCAAAACAAGGGGATTCTCGACCACCGGACCAATCCGCGCATCTGCCGGCACCGAAGGGCTCCCTGAAAGACCCCGACTTCAGCAGCACCTTCCCGTCGCGGGCTTCTCACCAACAGAAGGGGAAAGACCATGCAGAAGGCACTTCGCGTCATCGCGCCCCTCGCCGCCATCGCCGCACCTCTGGCGTTCGCCGCGAGCCCGGCCACGGCCGCCACGGGTACGTCGTACCAGGCGACGCTGAACCCGCTGAACCACGCCACCGGATCCGGGATGGCGACCATCTCGCTCAACGGCAGCTCGGCCACCATCACCGAGAGCTGGACCGGGCTGGCCGGCAGCTTCAGCGGTGCGCCGTACCCGCACGTGCAGCACATCCACATCGGTGCCGCCGGCGCGTGCCCCACGACGTCGGCCGACAAGAACGGCGACGGCGTGGTCAGCACCACCGAGGGCGCCGCTGCCTACGGCGGCATCGGGGCGACCCTGTCGACGTCCGGTGACACCTCGCCGGCGGCCGGCACGGACATCAAGATCGCTCCGGCCGGGTCGAGCACCGACTACAGCCGGACCATCCAGCTGGACGCCAAGACGCTCGCGTCACTGAAGAGCGACACCGCGGTGATCGTGGTGCACGGCCTGGACCCGGCCACCCTGAGCAAGAAGGCCCAGGGCGAGAAGAGCGACCTGGTGCCCAGCCTCCCGCTGGCCGCCACGTCGCCCGCGCTCTGCGGTGCCGTCCACGCCATGCCGGCCGGTGGCGTCGCCACGGGTACCGGCTCCACCTCGGGCATGGAGGACTCCTCGCTGCTCGGGCTGGCCGGTGGCCTGTTCGTCGCCGGTGCCGGGATGGCGCTGTACACCGTCCGTCGCAAGACCGTGAAGGCCTGACCCACCGATGTCCTCGGATCACGGATGGTCGCCCGGCCGCCGCGGCGGGCTCGCGCTCGCCGCGGTGGCCGTGGCGGCCGCCCTGGTCCTCCTCGTCGTCGTGCTTCGCGCCCAGGTGAGCGCTCCGGAGCCGCAGCAGGCCGGCCGGGTCGACACCCCGGGCGACAGCTCCGGCGGCCGGCACCGGACCCACGGCCCCACTGCGCAGACCGCTCCTCCGCTGGGGCCGTCGAAACCGGTGCACCTGAGCATCCCGGCGATCGGGGTCGACACCCCGGTCTTCCCGATCGGCCTGGCGTCCGACGGCACGCTCGCGGTACCCCAGCCGGGTCCGCGGCTCGACACCGCGGCGTGGTTCGAGAACTCACCGACCCCGGGTCAGCCGGGCCCCTCGATCATCGAGGGACACGTCGACAGCGTGGACGGGCCGTCGGTGTTCCTCAGGCTCGGCGCCATCAAGCCCGGGGACCGGGTCGTGGTCGACCGGGCGGACGGACGCACGCTGACCTTCGAGGTGAACGCGGTGCGCGACTTCCTCAAGTCCGAGTTCCCCACCCAGCTGGTGTACGGCGGCGACCAGCTCTCCGAGCCGACGCTGCGCCTGATCACCTGCAGCGACTTCGACGCCTCGATCCAGCACCACGTCGGCAACGAGGTCGTCTTCGCCCATCTCGTCCACACGTCGGGCCCCTCCGGTCCGGCCTCCTCCTAGGAGCCACCACATGTCCAGCACCCACCACCGGCGCCGTACCGGCCGCATCGTCCTCGGCGTCACCCTCGCCACCGGCACCCTGCTCCTCGCCGGCTGCGGCGGCAGCAGCTCCAGCGCGCCGGCCGCGAGCGACTCGATGGGCTCGATGTCCATGGGCTCCTCGCCGATGTCCGGCAGCACCAAGGGCACCAGCGCCGGCGCCACGGTCACGATCAAGGACTTCGCGTTCGCGGGTCCGTCGTCGGTCGCACCGGGCGCCACGGTGACCGTGGAGAACCAGGACTCCGAGGCGCACACGCTCACTGCGGACGGCGCCGGGGGGTTCGACGTGAAGATCGACCCCGGTGCCAGTGCGACCTTCACCGCGCCGATGAAGGCGGGAAGCTACCCCTACCACTGCACCTACCACAGCAACATGCACGGCAGCCTCACCGTCAAGTAGGCAACGCGCGGCCGGGCGTCACCGATTCTCATCCTCGAGACGGGTGACGCCCGGGCCACCAATCCAGCACGATGAGGACGACGAACCACCCCCGTCGACCCCGGACCAGGAGAACACCGATGCAGCTGACCCGATCCCCGTCACAGTGGTGCGCGTCGTTCCTGCTCCTGGTCGCCGCCGGCACGCACATCCCGCTGATCCAGGATCACCTGGAGGAGGCGCCGTACGTCGGCTGGCTCTTCATCGCCCTCAGCATCGTGTGCATCGTGCTGGCGATCGCGATCCTGTTCGTCGACAACGTCGGGGTGTGGGTGCTGAGCGCGGCCGTCTGCCTCGCCGCCGTGGTGGCCTTCCTGGCCTCGCGCACCGTCGGGCTCCCGCAGATCCGCGACGACGTCGGCAACTGGACCGACCCCCTCGGCATCCCCGCGGTCGCCTCCGAGGTGCTCATGGTGGTGCTGGCGTGGCTGCACCTGCGCAACACCCGCCAGTCGGGCTCTCCCGCAGGATGTACGCCCGGGGCCGGCTGACCGCCGTACCTCATCCACCCACCCGAAGGTCGTCCCATGTCTCGCCGTACCTCCACTGCGCTCACCCTTGCCTCCGTCGCCCTGCTCGCCGGGAGCGCGTACGGCGCGAGCCAGGCCGCCGCGGCACCCGCGCCGGCCGGGGCGGCCCACGCGACGAGCCGGGCCACCCTGGCCACCACGATCAGCATCAAGGGATTCGCGTTCCACGTGCTGGCCCCCGTGGCTCACGGACACACGGTCAAGGTCGTCAACCACGACGGCACCACGCACAGCGTGACCCGCAACGGCGGCGGCTTCAGCGTGATCGTCCCGGCCCACTCCTCGCGCACCTTCCGGGCACCGAGCCAGGCGGGCGCCTACAAGATCCACTGCATGTTCCACAGCACGATGCACGCCACCCTCAACGTGCGCTGACCGAGGGGTACGACGCGGGCAGCGTCAGGAGTAGACGTGCGGCGCGAGGGTGCCGATGTCGCGCAGGTTGCGGTACTTCTCGCGGTAGTCGAGGCCGTAGCCGACCACGAACTCGTTGGGGATGTCCCAGCCGACGTACTTCGGCTCGACCGGCATCGTGAGCGCGTCGGGCTTGCGGAGCAGGGTCGCGATCTCGACGCTGGCGGCGTTGCGGCTGCCCAGGCTGTTCACCAGCCAGCTCAGGGTCAGGCCCGTGTCGATGATCTCGTCGACGACCAGCACGTGCCGGCCGGTGATGTCGGTGTCGAGGTCCTTGATCAGCCGCACCACACCGCTCGACTTGGTGCCGGAGCCGTAGGAGCTGATCGCGATCCAGTCCATCTCGACGTGCCGCGACAGCGCCCGGGACAGGTCGGCCATCACCATCACCGCGCCGCGCAGGATGCCCACCAGCAGCAGGTCCAAGCCCGCGTAGTCGGCGGTGATCTCGTCGGCCATCTCCTGCAGCCGCCCGGTGATCTGGGCCTCCGTGAAGAGCACGTTGACCAGGTCCTGCTCCGCGTGGGACGCATCCATGCGGGCAAGGATAGGGGGACGTCTACCCGGACGGTCGGGCCGGTTCGAAGGTGAGGACGCCGTCGCGGCGCAGGGCGTGCACGCTGCCTGGAAGATCGACCCAGCGCTGCCCGTGCCAGCCGGTGACCAGCGCGTCCATCGCGACGACGTGCTGGTGGAACAGGTCGCCCGCGGGGCTGCCCGCGGCCAGCGCGGCCAACCGCAGCACCCGGCTCCGGATCGGTCCGGGCAGGGGCTCCAGCCGGTCGACGGCCAACCCACCGTCGACGAGGGCTTCGCGGAACGACCGCTCGGCCTGCTCGTCGAGCAGCTCCATGTCGGGGCGCAGCTGCTCCGCCGTGCGGGCCAGCGCCTGGGCGATACCGGGACCGAGCTCCTGCTCGAGCATCGGCAGCAGCCGGAGACGCACGCGCGACCGGGTGTACGACGGGTCGCTGTTGTGCGGGTCGTCCCAGACGTCGAGCCCCTCGACCTGGCAGGCGGTGAGCGTGTCGACCCGCCCGACGTCGAGCAGC
>JAWWPM010000252.1:0-10765 GCA_033854915.1 Nocardioidaceae bacterium | reverse complement strand
TGGTGCTGACCGCCACGGGCGGCGGAGCGCGGGTCGTGGTCCGCGACGGCGCCGGCAAGGTCGTCTTCGCCGGCGACCTCGCCTACGGGCAGAGCCACACCCTCCAGGCAGCCCCTCCGGTCCGGGTCCAGTCGACCGACGGGTCGGTCAAGGTGAAGGTGGCGGGCCAGGACCGCGGGCGCATGGGGCCCGCGGGACGGCCGGCCTCCGCGTCGTACGTCGTGCGGGGGTGAGCGCACCCGGTTCGAGGAATCCGGCGCGATGGGGTGGGGACGGCATACTCGACGCTGATGACTGCCCCGACGCTCGACCCGACGACTGACCGCGCGCCCGTGTCGGTCGCACTGGTGACCCTGGGCTGCGCCCGCAACGATGTCGACTCCGAGGAGCTGGCCGGGCGGCTGGCCGCCGACGGGTTCGTGCTGGTCGACGACCCCGAGGACGCCGACACCGTGGTCGTGAACACCTGCGGCTTCGTCGAGGCCGCGAAGAAGGACTCCGTCGACACCCTGCTGGCGGCCTCCGACCTGAAGCAGGAGGGGCGTCCCCGGGCGGTCGTCGCGGTGGGCTGCCTGGCCGAGCGCTACGGCAAGGACCTCGCCGAGTCGCTGCCCGAGGCCGACGCGGTGCTCGGCTTCGACGACTATCCCGACATCGCGGCGCGGCTGCGCTCGGTGCTGGCCGGCGAGGTGCTGCATCCGCACACCCCGCAGGACCGCCGCAAGCTGCTCCCGATCTCTCCCGCCGACCGCGACGCGACGACCCTGTCGGTGCCGGGGCACGGGGTCTCGACAGGCTCGACCAGCGACCTGGACGACCTCGGTGTCGGCGCCCCGGCCAGCGGACCGCGCACCGTGCGCCGCCGGCTCGACGGAGGCCCGATGGCGCCCCTGAAGCTGGCCAGCGGCTGCGACCGTCGTTGCTCGTTCTGCGCGATCCCCAGCTTCCGCGGTTCGTTCGTGAGCCGGCGCCCGACCGACATCCTCGACGAGGCGCGCTGGCTGGCCGGGCAGGGCGTCCGCGAGGTGTTCCTCGTCAGCGAGAACTCCACCTCGTACGGCAAGGACCTCGGCGACCTGCGGCTGCTCGAGACGATGCTGCCCGAGCTGGCCGCGATCGACGGCATCGAGCGGGTCCGGGTGTCCTACCTCCAGCCGGCCGAGACCCGGCCGGGCCTGATCGAGGCGATCGCGGGCACTCCCGGCGTCAGCCCCTACTTCGACCTCTCCTTCCAGCACGCGAGCGGTGATGTGCTGCGCCGGATGCGTCGTTTCGGCGACGCCGAGAGCTTCCTCGGCCTTCTCGAGCGGGTCCGCACCCTCGCCCCGGCGGCTGGGGTGCGCTCCAACGTCATCGTCGGCTTCCCCGGCGAGACCGAGGCCGACCTCGAGATCCTGTGCGACTTCCTCGAGGCCGCGCGACTCGACGTGACCGGAGTGTTCGGCTACTCCGACGAGGACGGCACCGAGGCGGCCGGCCTGCCCGACAAGCTCGACGAGGACGACGTGCGCGCCCGGGTCGAGCGGGTCACCGACCTGGTCGAGCAGCTCACCAGCCAGCGGGCCGAGGAGCGGGTCGGCGAGCGGGTCACCGTGCTGGTGGAGTCCGTCGCTGACGGTGTCGTGGAGGGTCGCGCCGACCACCAGGGCCCCGAGGTCGACGGTACGACGCGGCTCACCGTCTCCGGGCCCGGCGAGCACGCCGTGGGTGACCTGGTCCTCGCGGTGGTGGTCGCCGGCGAGGGTGCCGACCTGGTCGCGGAGCCCACCCGATGACCGGCCCTGCCGGTGACAAGGTCGGCACGTCCGGCAACTGGAACCTGCCCAACGTCCTGACCGGCCTGCGGATCGTGATCGTCCCCTTCTTCGGGGCTGCGCTGCTCCAGGACGGCGGCGGCTCGATCGTGTGGCGCACCGTCGCCGCCGTGCTCTTCGCGGCCGCGATGATCACCGACAAGATCGACGGCGACATCGCCCGGGCGCGTGGCCTGGTCACCAACTTCGGCAAGATCGCCGACCCGATCGCTGACAAGGCGCTGACCGGGATGGCCTTCGTCGGGCTGTCGGTCGTCGGCGACATCTGGTGGTGGGTGACGATCGTGGTCCTGCTCCGCGAGTGGTCGGTGACGCTGCTGCGGCTCTCGATCCTGCGGCGCGTGGTCGTGGCCGCCGCCCGCAGCGGCAAGGTGAAGACCGTGCTGCAGGCGATCGCGCTGACCGCCCTCAGCCTGCCGCTGCGGCAGGTGCACGCCCCCCTGCACGACGTGGGGGTGGTGCTCTTCTACGCCTACGAGGTGCTGCTCGGCGTGGCTGTGGCGATGACCTTCTGGTCGGGCTATGAGTTCTTCCGCGACGTGTGGCGGCAGCGTCACGAGCTCCGCTCGACGCCCCGACCGGCCTGACCGCGACGTTCGCGAGCCGTTCACGGAGGCTCCACCGCCCGGGTGGACGGAAGTCGGCGCAGGGGTATTAGGGTGACGCGCACCACACCCGGCCGGCGACCCCCGGCCGTCTCGGCTCTCGGAAGGACCCCCCTCTTCATGCGACACCTCTCTCGCGCGCGCCTGCGCCGCGCCCTCTCCGGCACGGCCGGCCTGGCGGTCGCCGCCGCCGGGCTCGCCGGCATCGCCCCGGCCTCAGCCAACACGGCGGGCCCCGGGCTCGTCGTCAACGAGGTGTACGGCGGCGGCGGCAACAGCGGCGCCACCCTCAAGAACGACTTCGTCGAGGTGCGCAACACCACCGACCACACGATCTCGCTCGGTGGCCTCAGCCTGCAGTACCGCTCGGCGGCCGCCACCGGCGTGACCGGCGCCGCCAACATCGACCCCCTGCCGTCGGTCGACCTGCCGGCTGGTGACACCTACCTCGTGCAGGAGGCCGCCGGCCTCGGCGGTACGCAGGATCTCCCGACCCCCGACCACAGCGGCTCGATCGCGGTGGCCGCGACGGCCGGTCAGATGTTCCTCGCCGACACCGCGAGCGCGATCGACCCGGGCACCGGTGATATCTCCAATGCCCACGTGCTCGACTTCGTCGGTTGGGGTACCGCCGCGGCGAGCTTCGAGACCGCGAAGGGTGCCGCCACGACGAACACGACGTCTGTCACCCGCTCTGCCGCAGGCACCGACACCAACAGCAACGCTGCCGACTTCACCGCCGGCGCCCCGACGCCGACGGCCTGCGGCGCCGCCTGTCCCGCGACGCCGCCGCCCCCGCCCACCCCGCACACGATCGCGGAGATCCAGGGCAGCGGCGACACGTCTCCGTTCGCCGGCCAGCCGGTTGTCACCGAGGGCGTCGTCACCGCGGCGTACCCGACGGGCGGCTTCTTCGGCTACACGATCCAGACCGACGGCACCGGCACCGGCAGCGACGCCACCCCCGGTGAGTCGGACGCGATCTTCGTGCACCAGCCCAGCGGTGCGGTCACGGCCACCGTCGGCGACCTGGTCGAGGTCACCGGCACAGTGCAGGAGTTCAACGGTCTGACCGAGCTCAACGTCAACGCGACCGATCTGAGGGACGAAGGCGGCGCGCCGAGCGGGGTCACCCCGCTGGCGCTGGCCTACCCGGCGACGAACGCGGGTCGCGAGGCCCACGAGAGCGAGCTGATCGCGCCGACCGACCCGTTCACGGTGACCGACAACTTCGACACCAACCAGTTCGGCGAGATCGGCCTGGCCACCGGTGACCACCAGCTCTGGCAGCCCACCGACCTCTTCAATCCCAGCATCGACCCGGCCGGAGTGGCCTCGGTCCAGGCGGACAACGCGGCGCGCGGCGTCGTGCTCAACGACGGGTCGACCGCGAACTACCTGACGAACAGCAAGAACACCGAGATGCCGTGGCTGCGGACCGGCAACCCGGTCCGGATCGGCTCGACGGCGACCCTGCACCAGCCAGTGATCCTCGACTTCCGCAACGGGCTCTGGGAGCTCCAGCCGACCCACCAGGTCACCGACGACGGCTCTGCCGTGGCGACCTTCAGCGACACTCGCACACCCAACCTGCAGCCGCAGGAGGTCGGCGGCGACATCAAGCTGGGCACCTTCAACGTCGAGAACTTCTTCCCGACGTCCGCGGCCGAGTACGACGCGCAGACGGGCAACCCCAACGCCTGCACGTCGTTCAACGACCGCCAGGGCAACCCGATCGACGTGAACCAGTGCAGCCCCAACGGACCTCGTGGTGCCTGGGACCAGATCAACCTCGATCGTCAGCTGGCCAAGGAGATCAAGGCCATCAACACCATGAACGTCGACGTGATGTCGCTGGAGGAGATCGAGAACTCGGTCCAGTTCGGCAAGGATCGTGACGACGCCCTCTCCAAGCTCGTGGACGCTCTCAACCTCGACGCCGGCTCCACCCGGTGGGCCTTCGCGCCGTCTCCGGCCGACCTGCCGGCGACGGCGGATCAGGACGTGATCCGTACCGCGTTCATCTACAACCCGAGCAAGGTGCAGCTGGTGGGCACTTCGAAGGTCCTCTCCACCGAGTCCGGCACCGGCGGCGCGTTCGAGAACGCGCGCGAGCCGCTGGCCCAGGAGTTCAAGCGACGGGGCGCTTTCGACTCCGACGGGTTCCTGGTCGTGGTCAACCACTTCAAGTCCAAGGGCTCCGGAGTCGACGACGGCACCGGCCAGGGACTGGCCAACCCCGACCGGATCCGGCAGGCCCATGCCCTGGTCGACTTCGCGAAGGCGACGGCTCAGGCGGACGGCACCAAGAAGATCTTCCTGGTGGGTGACTTCAACTCCTACACCCAGGAGGACCCGATGCAGGTGCTCTACCAGAACGGCTTCGTCAACCAGCCCAGCGACGACGCCAAGGACACCTCCTACGAGTTCGGCAGCATGGCGGGATCCCTCGACCACGTCCTGGCCAACACGGCGGCCGCCAACATGGTCGTCGGGCGCGACGTGTGGCAGATCAACGCCGAGGAGTCGGTGGGCTTCGAGTACAGCCGCTACAACTACAACGCCGAGCTGCTCTACCAGCCGAACCAGTTCCGGGCCTCCGACCACAACCCGGAGCTCGTCGGCCTGAGTGCGCCGTTCACGCAGCAGGCATCGACGACGACCGCGACGGCGACCCCGGGCACCGTCCAGAAGAAGAAGGGCACGTCCCGGGTCGACGTGACGGTCGGCGGCGCGCTGGGCGCGACCCCGACCGGCACAGTCGAGTTCTGGATCGCCGGTCAACAGGTCGGCAGCGCCACCCTCGTGGACGGGGCGGCCAGCACCGTCGTCGGGCCGTTCTCGAGCGCGGGGACGCAGGTCGTGGAGGTGCGTTACCTCGGCGACCAGGTGACCAAGCCGAGCTCGACCACGGTGACGGTCACCGTCGCCAACGGCCAGAAGTAGGGGCTCAGTCGGCAGCTTTCCGCAGCCTGAACGCCGCCTGTACGAGAGTCAGGTGGCTGAAGGCCTGCGGGAAGTTGCCGACCATCCTCCGGTTCACCGGGTCGTACTCCTCCGACAGCAGGCCCACGTCGTTGGTGAGCCCGATCAGTCGGTCGAACAGCGCAAGGGCGTCGGAGCGGCGTCCGGCGCCGGCATAGGCCGCCACCAGCCAGAACGAGCAGGCCAGGAACGGGTGCTCGTCGCCGGACAGTCCGTCCACGCCGGTCTGGGTGCGGTAGCGCAGCAGCAGGCCGTCGCGCATCAGGTCCTGCTCGATCGCCTCGATGGTCCCGAGCATGCGGGGGTCGTCACCGGCCACGAAGCCGATCAGGGGCAGCATCAGCAGCGAGGCATCCACCTCGGTGGTGTCGTAGTGCTGGGTGAAGGTGTTGCGCTTCGCGTCGTACCCCTGCGCCATGATCTCGGCCCGCACCTGGTCGCGCAGGTCGCGCCAGTGCTCGACGTCTCCCTCGAGACCGTGCCGCTCGACGGCTTTGACGGCGCGGTCGAAGGCTGCCCAGACCATCGCCCGCGAGTGGGTGAAGTGCTGGAGCGGGCCGCGGATCTCCCAGAGCCCGTTGTCGCGGTCCTGCCAGGTCTCGCCGAGATGGTTGACCAGCAGCCGCTGCAGGTTCCACGAGTCGTCGGACTGGCCGAGCTGTGACTCGCGCGCGGCCTCCAGCGCGAGCATGACCTCGCCCACGACGTCGGTCTGGCGCTGCGTGACCGCGCCGTTGCCGATGCGGACGGGCCGAGAGCCGGCGTAGCCCGGCAGGGAGTCGATGGTCAGCTCAGGGAGCCGGCGCGCACCGTCGACCGCGTACATGATCTGCAGGTCGACCGGGTCTCCTGCCACGGCCCGCAGCAGCCAGTCCCGCCAGAAGCGGGCCTCCTCGGTCGCGCCGGCCTCGATCAGGGAGCTGATCGTCAGCGCCGCGTCGCGCAGCCAGCAGTAGCGGTAGTCCCAGTTGCGCTCGCCGCCGAAGTCCTCGGGCAGGGAGGTGGTGGGAGCAGCGATGATGCCGCCCGTGTCGTGGTGGGTCATCAGGTGCAGCGTCAGCAGGGAACGGCGGACCACCTCGGCGTGCGGGACTCCGGTCAGGTCGAGCCCGGAGACCCAGTCGACCTCCTCGTCGATGGTCTCGTCCACCAGGTAGCGGTGGGGGTCGGGGGTCCGGAAGTGCGACGGCAGCCAGGTGGTCGAGAAGATCATCACGTCGCCCTGGTGGACGTCGAAGTCGTCGACGTGGCGGCGGCCGGAAGGCGTCGGGAGGCGCGGACCGCGCAGCACCAGCTTGTCGGGGCCGGCCACGGCCGTGATCACGGGCTCCTCGCGGTCCTCGTGCCGGCGCCGGATCCAGGGCTCGGCGGCGCCGTAGTCGAAGCGAACCACCCACTCGTGGTGCATGCGCACGGTGCCCTCGATGCCGGTGAGGCGTCGTACGACGTCGATCCGGTCGTCGCCGGTGGGCATCACGTCGAGCAGGGTGACTACGCCGGTGGCGGTCGTGAAGGTGGTCTGCAACGCGGCGGAGTGCTCGACATAGGCGCGGCTGACCTCGTAGTCGTCGACCGGGCAGAACTGCCAGTGCCCGTTGTCCTCGTCGCCGAGCAGGGCGGCGAAGCAGGCGGGGGAGTCGAAGCGTGGCAGGCACAGCCAGTCGATGGAGCCGTTGGTGGCGACCAGCGCGGCCGTGTGCCGGTCGCCGATCATGGCGTAGTCCTCGATCGGGCGGCTCACGCGAGGCAGCGTAACCGCCAGTGGGTCCCAGTAATGTCAGAGGCATGAAGCGCCGCCCGACTCCCGAGGTCGTGGCCGCCGAGGCGCTCGGGCTGCTGGCGCGGTCCGGTGCCACCCTCGCCACCGCCGAGTCGCTGACCGGTGGCCAGCTCGCGGCGGCCGTGACATCGGTTCCCGGAGCCTCCGTGCACTTTCGCGGCGGCTTCGTCACCTACGCCACCGAGCTCAAGGAGTCGCTGCTCGGGGTGCCGCACACCCTGGTCGAGGCGTACGGCGTGGTGTCGGCCGAGTGCGCCGGCGCCATGGCCACCGGCTGCCGGGCGGCCACCGGGGCGACGTACGCGCTGTCCACCACCGGGGTCGCCGGCCCCGACCTCCAGGAGGGCAAACCGGTCGGTACCGTCTTCGTGGGGATCGCCGGTCCCGAGGGCGTCACCACCCTGGCGATGGAGCTGGTCGGCGACCGGCACCAGGTCCGGGAGCGGGCGTGTCGGGAGGCGCTGTCCGCGCTGTGTGGGATCCTTCGTCGGGAACAACCCTCACTCGGGTAGCGTTTGGCCCACGACCGAGTTCCACGACGCAAGGAGGAGGCCACAGATGGCGATGTTTCGTCGCTTGCTCGGTGACGTCCTCCGTGAGCGTCGCCTCGAGCAGGGGCTGACGCTGCGTCAGGTCTCCGCAGAGGCCCGGGTGAGCCTGGGCTACATCTCCGAGATCGAGCGCGGCCAGAAGGAAGCCTCCTCCGAGCTCCTCGCCTCGCTCTGCACCGCGCTCGACACCCCGCTGTCCGCGGTACTGCACGACGTGTCACGTGCCGTCGCGGTCGAGGAGGCCGCCACGGCCCCTACACCGATCGCCGGCCGCCGCCCCGTCGTCGCCTCCGCCGCCTGACCGCTCAGCGCAAGGGCTGGCACGACGGGCACCAGAACGTCGTGCGCTCCTGGCCCTCGTCGCCCAGCATCGTGTGCCTGATCGTGGTCCGGCAGCGTCGGCACTCGCGACCGGCGCGGCCGTAGACCCAGAACTGCCGACCGCGCGACAGATCGCCGGTTGTGCTCTGCACGGCGCGGTGGCGGTTCTGGTCGAGCAGCTGGTGGGCTCGCTCGACCATCCGGGGGAGGTCGGGCACCTGCGCGACCGGCGTCTGCGGCGACACTCCGGCGATGAAGCACAGCTCGTTGGCGTACATGTTGCCCACCCCGGCGAGGCGGGACTGGTCGAGCAGGGCCTCCTTGATGGTGCGGTCGGGCTGCTCGCGCAGCCGGCGCACGGCCTCGGCCGCGTCCCAGTCGGGGCCGAGGAGATCGGGCCCGAGGTGACCGACGAGGTCGGACTCCCGCTCGCGCGGCACGATCTCGACGACGCCGAGCGAGAAGCCGACGGCGACGGCGCCTGCCGTGGTGAGTACGACGCGAGCGGTGTGCGCCGGGCGCGACCAGTGCTGCCCGGGCTTGAACACCCGCCAGCCGCCCTCCATCTTCAGGTGGGTGTGCAGGGTCCACTGCTGCTCACCCTCGAGGCGGGTCAACAGGTGCTTGCCGCGGGAGACGGTCTCGAGCACGCCGGCTCCGGCAAGATCCCAGGTCGCGAACGCCGGGACTCGGAAGTCGGTGGCGGTCAGCACCTGCCCCCTGAGTGCCCGATCGAGGCGCTGCGCGGCGCGCCAGACGGTGTCGCCTTCAGGCACGGAGCCTCAGCCCCCTCGGTGTCGAGACGAACCCCGCCGCGTCGAGCGCCTCGCGCAGCGGGGTCGAGCCGCCGCCCAGGATCTGCTCGCCGTCGGCGCGTTCGACGGTCATGCGTCCCAGAGCACCCCGGCGACCGGCCTCGGACAGCGACTGGGCGGCGGGTCCGAGCACGGCCGGGTCGTCGGTCCAGGTCAGGAGGGTCTTGCCTCCGCGCTCGACGTAGAGCGTCAGGGCGCCGTCCACCAGCACGACAAGGGCGCCCGCCTTGCGACCGGGACGGTGGCCGCCGGCGGTCTCGCGTTCGGTCCAGGGCAGGGCCGCGCCGAACGGGTTGGCCGGGTCCGTCGCCGCGAGGGTCACGGCGTCGGGCTTGCCCCCTTCGCCGCCGTCGCCCCGTAGGTCCGCGAAGGTGCGCATCCGGTCGATCGCCCCGGCGGTGCCGAACTGCGCGGCACCGAGGCCCTCGACGAAGTAGCCACGACGGCACCGGCCGGAGTCCTCGAAGGCCGACAGCACCTTGTAGACGGCCGCGAAACCTCCGACGGTGCGCTCGGAGACCACGGCGCCGCGGGTGACGACACCGTGCCGCTCGAGCATCCGCTCGGCGTTCGCGTGGCCCCGGCGGGTGGGATCGAGGTCGCGCTCGGGGAGCAGCGCCCACCGGCCCGAGGTGGTGGGTGGTGCCGAGCGGCCGACGGCCCGGGTGGGCCGGCTGGCGCGGGCGCGGGGCGGCGTACGACGCGTGCGGTGGCTGCCGCCTCCCGCACCGGTGAGCGCTCGCAGCGGCGCGAAGGTGTCGTTGGTGACCCGGCCCGACCAGACGAGGTCCCACAGTGCGGCCTCGAGGTTGCGGTCGGTGGCCCCGGTGGCCGAGGCCAGCTGGCGGAAGAACCAGGCGCCCCCGGGTGCCAGCGCGTCGAGCACCGCCTGGCCGAGCTCGGAGTGCTCGAGCGGCTCGAGGTGGGGCAGGGTGAGCGGAGCCTGCTCACCGAGGTGGAGGGAGACCCAGCCGTCGCTTCCCGGCAGAGCGGCATGGCCGACCCAGGTGACCTCGCCCGAGGCGGTCAGCTCGTCGAGCAGCGCGGGCTCGTAGTCGGCGACGCGGGCCGGCAGGATCAACGACTCCCAGGCGGACGCTGGTGCGGGATAGCCCGAGAGCTGGTCGACGACCTGGAGGAGGCCGTCGACGCCGCGTGGTCGACCGCGCTGCGAGCGGTTGACGTGTTGCCAGGCGAGCAGGAACCGACCCATCGCCGCGGGCTCGACCGGCTCGACCTCCTGGCGCAGCCTCGCGAGGGAGCGCCGGCGCAGCATCCGGAGCACCTCGGCGTCGCACCACTCGGCCCCCGAACCGGACGGTCGGAACTCGCCCTCGAGCACCCGGCCCTGACCACCGAGCCGCTGGAGCGTGTGGCGGGCCACGGCCGCGCCGAGGCCGAGGCGGGTGGCGACGTCGGCGACGGTGAACGGCCCGTGGGTGCGGGCGAAACGGCTGACCAGGTCGGCCAACGGGTCGGCGACCGGCTCGGTGAAGGCGTCGGGGACGCCGGGTGGCACCGGGGTCCCCAGGCCGTCGCGCAGGCGGCCGACGTCCTCGATCGCGGTCCACCGCTCCTCGCCGGCCATCCGGACCGCCACGGCGCGCCGCGCGTCGGCGAGCACGGCCAGCGACCCCGCGACGTCATGGCCTTCGACGCTGCGGGCCACCACCTCGTCGCTGGTGAGCGGGCCCAGCCAGCGGAGCAGGTCGGCCACCCCCTCGGCGTCACGCGCGCGCCGCTCGGGGTCGGTGCGCTGGAGGGTGGCCTCGATCTCGGCCAGCACGTCGGGGTCGAGCAGCTCGCGGAGCTCGGCCCGGCCGAGGAGCTCGGCGAGCAGCCCCTGGTCGAGGGCCAGGGCGGCGGCGCGGCGCTCCGCGATCGGCGAGTCGCC
>JAWWPM010000251.1:0-8012 GCA_033854915.1 Nocardioidaceae bacterium | reverse complement strand
CAGGTGCGACCCGGTCAGCGAGGGATGCCCGGCGACCGCGTCGAGCACGGCCAGCCCGGCCTCGGGCCCGAAGGCCCGGCCGTGGGCCACAGCGCGGTTGACCTCGACGATCGGGTTGTCGCCGCTGCGCGCGAGCACGTCGTACCAGCCGGCGATGCCCGACCAGTCGGTCTCCTCGGCGGTGCGCGCCCGGGCATGGCAGGCGGCGATCTGGGCCTGCACGGTGTAGCTGCCGATCGGCTTGCCGAGGGTCATCGCCCGGTCGAGACTGGCCAGCCCGCGCCTGACCAGCAGCTCGTCCCACCGGGATCGGTCCTGGTCGTCGAGCAGCACCGGCGTGCCGTCGGCGTCGGTACGGGCGTGGGTGCGCGAGGCCTGGAGCTCCATCAGCCCCAACAGGCCGTGCACGTCGGGGTCCTGCGGCGCCAGGCCGGCCAGCATCCGGGTCAGCCGGATCGCCTCGTGACACAGGTCGGGGCGCATCCAGTCGTCGCCGGCGGTGGCGGTGTAGCCCTCGTTGAAGATCAGGTAGAGCACGCCCATCACGTCGTCGAGTCTCTGCTCGCGCTCGGCCCCGACCGGCAGGTCGAACGACTCGCCCGCGAGCGTCCTCTTGGCCCGCGAGATCCGCTGGCCGATGGTGGCGTCCTTGGTCAGGAAGGCCCGGGCGATCTCCGGGACGGTCAGGCCGCCGACCAGGCGCAGCGTGAGGGCGGCCCGGCTCTCCGGCGACAGCGCGGGGTGGCAGGTGAGGAAGACCAGCCGCAGCACGTCGTCGTCGATGTGGTCGACGAGCGCGTCCAGATCGGGCATGGAGTCCTCCTCTCCGTCTCGTTCGAGGGCGTGGCCGAGCTCGGTCGTACGACGTCGCAGGATGTCGGCGCGCCGGAAGTGGTCCACCGCACGGCGCTTGGCGGTCTGCATCAGCCAGGCCGCCGGGTTGTCGGGGACCCCCTCGTTCGGCCACTGCTGCAGGGCGGCGACGAGGGCGTCCTGGGCGAGGTCCTCGGCCAGGGTCAGGTCACGGGTCATCCGGGTCAGGGCTCCGACGAGGCGGGCCGACTCGTCGCGCCACACCCGGGTGACGGTCTCCTGAGGGTCCTGGGCGGTCCCGGTCTCGCTCACACGAGGAGACTAGGACCCGTCGTGCCTCCACGCGTGGCACAGGTGACGCATCGGTTCCTCCTCACGTCGGTGCCGGGTTTGTCCGTACGTCGAACGGTGTCCCGGGTTTTCGACACGACCGGGAAAGACCTCGAAAGTTCCCGCTCCAGCGCGAACGGTGGGTGCCCGGTCGCGCCAACCGCACGCGCGGGTCCGCCCGGCGGCCTACCCTGAGGGCGTGTGGACCCATCTCGCCTCCTGGCTCGTGAAGTCGGGTGAGGTGGCGCAGATGGAGCCCGGCGACCTTTTCCCGGCGATCTCCCTGCGGGCCGCCTGCTGGCGGGTCACCGCTGCCGACGGGCCGCACGGCGCGGAGCTGGCGACCGGGCTCGACCCCTCGGGTGAGCCCTCGCTGCACTACGCGATCACCGGCGACGTCGACTGGTGCCGCGAGCCGGGCTCGATGACGCTCCGGGTCGGCAACCGGGCGTTCGTGGCCGAGCCCCGCGAGCGCGAGGCCCCCGACTTCCGGCTGCCGCGGGTCGGCGAACGTGTGACCGTGGTGGCCACCCTCGAGGTGATGGGGGCCTATGAGACCGAGGCGTTCGACTACCCCGACGTGCGCCGCGACTGGCTGGTGTCCGGGCTCAAGGTGGAGCACCGCGAGCTGGTCACGTCGCCGGAGTTCCCCGACACCCGGCAGCCGGGTCACATCGTGCGCATCGACGACATCCCGCAGATGCTGCGCTGGGCCGACGCGTCCGGCCGTGACCACGCGACGTACCTTCTCGACCTGGAGCCGACGGGCGACTGACCGCTGGTGTGCGTGACCGGAAAGGGCCTCCCGCGAAGGCCCGGAAGCGGCTACCTTCTGCGCATGGGAGAGCGCCCTCCGCTGTTTCTCGGGCTGCTCGCGGAACATCCAGAACTCGTCGCCGAGGTCGGCGTGCTGCGCTGGCGGGAGTGGGGCGACTCACCGACTCCGGGCACCTGGATCGAGGTCACCGCCCGCGAGGCCGGTAGCGACCACCTGCCGATCACCCTGGTGGCGATGGACCTCGACGGCCGCGCCCTCGGGGCCGTTGCCCTCGGTGAACGCGACGACGCGCTCGACGAGACCGAGCGGGCGGACCGCGGGCCGTGGCTGCTCGGCATGGTCGTACGACGTCCCGAGCGCAAGTGCGGGGTGGGCCGGCTGATGGTGACCGCGATCGAGGACCTGGCCCGCAGCCGCGGCCACGATCGGGTCTGGGTCGCGACCGGCGCCGAGGCGGTGGAGTTCTACCTGCACTGCGGCTGGCGGGCGCACGAGCACGTCGCGCTCGCCAAGGACCGCCTGCCGACCACGATCCTGGCCAAGGACCTCGTCACGGCCTGATGAAGGCTCAGCTGGCCTTCCGGGCCGCCTTCTTCGCCGGGGCCTTCTTGGCGGTCTTCTTAGCGGCAGCCTTCTTCGCCGGCTTCTTCGTGGCCTTCCCCTCGTCCGCGGAGGAGGTGGACTCGCCGCGCGCGGTCTTGGCCGCGTCGACGGAGCGCTGCAGGGCCGCGAGCAGGTCGACGACCTCGCCGGAGGACTTGGTGGAGGTCGGGGTCCGCTTGACCTCGCCGCCCTCGATCTTGGCCTTGACCATGGCCTCGACGGCGCCGGCGTAGTCGTCCTCGAACTCGCTGGCGTCGAAGTCGCCGGCCAGGGTCTCGACCAGCATGTTGGCCATCTTCACCTCGGCCGGCTTCACCTCGCCGGTCTCGACGCTGAAGTCGGGCTGACGCACCTCGTCGGGCCACATCATCGTCTGCATCACGATCACGTCGTCCTTGACCCGCAGCACGCCGACCGACGTGCGCTGCCGGAGAGCGACGGTGACGACGGCCATCCGGTCGGCGTCGAGGAGCGCCTGCCGGAGCAGGGCGTAGGGCTTGGCCCCGGTCTTCTCGGGCTCGAGATAGTAGGACTTCTCGAAGAGCATCGGGTCGATCTGGTTGCTGGGCACGAACTTCTCGACCGCGATCTCGCGCGACGACTCCGACGGCAGTGACGCCAGGTCGTCGTCGGTGAGGATCACCATCTCGCCGTCCTCGGTCTCGTAGCCCTTGGCGATGTCGGCGTACTCGACCTCCTCGCCGTCGATCGAGCACACCCGCTGGTACTTGATCCGGCCGCCGTCCTTGGCATGCACCTGCCGGAACGAGACGTCGTGAGACTCGGTCGCGGCGTACAGCTTCACGGGCACGCTGACCAGCCCGAAGGACACCGCGCCCTTCCAGATCGCACGCATCTCATACCTCCGTGTACTCGTCGACGTCACTCCAGTATCGACCAGCATCGCCTCGAACGCACGCGCCAAAAGGGTGACCAGCCGGGTAGGGGCGGGGTACGGCGCGACGGTCAGCGCAGGCGCTCGGCCAGCTTGTGCATCGTCGAGAGACCACGCGAGGTCACGTGGATGCCGAGCAGACCCTCCAGCGCGGGCGTGGCGTACGACGTGCGCGACTCGTCGTTCATCGACACCGCGTGCAGGCGGTCGGCCTGGACCACGGTCACCCGACCGCTCTCCGGGCGCCACGGAAGCGGCTCGGGGAAGTCGCGCTGGTCGTCGTAGAACGAGATCTCCGCGTTGTCACCGACATCGCCCACGTGGTCGACCAGGTCGCGGACCCAGGTGGCGCGGCGTACGGGCGCGATGTCGGACCAACCCGTCTCGGCGGCGAGCGTGGCCCGGACCAGGTCGACGACCCGGGTCGGCTCCGAGGCACGGAAGATGACGGTCCCGTTCACCTGGAACGGCGTCACCTCGGTCGCGTGCGCGGAGGCGAACGCCGCGAGGAGCTGGTCGCGGTGCGGGCTGCCGCGCTGGCCGTGATTGAGGTTGCGGAAGAACGCGACGTGACGACGTGCCATGGCGACTCCCTCCTGACGCTCGGACCCTAGCGAACATGACCTCTGCCTCTGGTCCGCCACCTCCCGCCGGACGAGGGTGAAGGTGTCGGAAAGGAAAGGACATCATGAGCACTCATGCGTATCCCGTTCGCGTCGACGCCACTCTCGACGGCCACCTGAGCCGCTGGCTGTGGCTGGTGAAGTGGGTCCTGGCGATCCCGCACTTCGTCGTCCTGGTCTTCCTCTGGCTGGGCTTCGCGCTGATGAGCTTCTTCGCCTTCGTGGCGATCCTGTTCACGGGGCGCTACCCGCGCACCATCTTCGACTTCAACGTCGGGGTCCTGCGCTGGACCTGGCGGGTGACCTACTACGCCTGCGGTGGCCTCGGCACCGACCAGTACCCGCCGTTCAGCCTCGACGACAAGCCGGACTACCCGGCCCACCTCGAGATCGCCTATCCGGAGCACCTGTCACGGGGCCTGGTCCTGGTGAAGTGGTGGCTGCTGGCGATCCCGCACTACCTGGTCCTCGGCGTCTTCCTCGGCGGTGGCTGGGCGGCCGCCGACAGCGCCGGGGCGCACACGGCCGGCGGTGGTGGCCTGATCGGGCTGCTGGTGCTGGTCGCCGCGATCGTGCTGCTGTTCACCGGTCGCTACCCGCGTGGTGTCTTCGACATCGTGCTGGGCCTGAACCGGTGGGTGCTGCGGGTCTGGGCGTACGCCGGGTTGATGACCGACGAGTACCCGCCGTTCCGGCTCGACCTGGGCGGCACGGACCCGGGCACGGCGGCCCTGGCCGCCACTGTCGAGTCGTGAACGGCTGACCCGTCCGGGCCGGGGCGTCAGTACCTCTCGGTGAGGTGCTCGCGCCCCGGAGGCGGCTCGTAGGGCTCGGGCCAGATGTCCTCCACCCGGGAGATCAGGCCGTCGTCGTCGAATGAGAAGAAGGTGATCCCGGTCAGCTGCTCCTCACCGACGGTGAAGTCGAGCATGGTGGCCGCGCCCTCGCCGTCGGCGACCAGGCGACGCACAGTGAGGTGCCAGTCGCCGGGGTAGGCGTCGAAGAAGCGCAATAACGCCTCACGCCCGCGGATCCGCTCGCGGGTCTGCGCCATGTCGTAGACCAGCTCGGGCGCGAGCACCCCGGCCAGGGCGGCCCAGTCGCGTGCCTCGGTGGTCTCCCAGAACCGGCGGATCGTCGCCGCGTGGTCGCTCATGGACCCAGTCCAGCAGCCCGCGCCGACACCGATGCTCGCTGGTCGAGCGGAGTCGAGACCAGGTCGCTGTCAAGATGACCCCATGCGTCCGATGCTGGCCACCCGGGGCACCCACGTGCCGACCGGCGCCGACTGGCAGCACGAGGTGAAGTGGGACGGCATGCGCGTGCTGGTCGACGTACGCCGTGGCGCCGCCCGGCTGGCCAGCCGCAACGAGCACGACGCGACCGTGTCGTTCCCCGAGCTGGCCGCGCTGCCCGCCGACGACGTCCTGCTCGACGGCGAGGTCGTGGCCTTCGCGGACGGCGCCCCGAGCTTCTCGGCGCTCGCGGAGCGGATGCACGTCAGCCGGGCCGACCGCGCGCTGCGGCTCGCCGAGCGGATGCCGGTGACGCTGCTGGTCTTCGACCTGCTCCGCGTCGACGGCCGTGACCTGATGGACGAGCCGCTGAGCGTGCGTCGCGACGCGTTGGCTGAGCTCGACCTCAACGACGACCGCTGGCAGACGCCGCCGTCGTACGCCGATGGGCAGATGTTGTTCGACGCGACCCTCCAGCAGGGGCTCGAGGGCATCGTCAGCAAGCGGGTCACGAGCCGCTACCGGCCGGGCCTGCGTAGCAAGGACTGGCTGAAGTTCGCGCACCGCCGCCGGGACTCCTACGTCGTGGGCGGCTGGCGCCGCGAGACCGACTCGCTCGACCGGCTCGGCGCAGTCCTGGTGGGGGAGCCCACCGGCGCCGGGCTGCTCTACCGCGGCAAGGTCGGCAGCGGCATCGCCGGCAAGAAGGCCGTGCTCCTGCGCGAGGTGCTCGGCGGGCTGGCTCGCGAGACGAAACCGTTCGCCGACGACGTGCCCCGGGCCGATGCGCTGGGTACGACGTGGGTGGAGCCGGTGCTGGTCGTGGAGATCGAGTCGCTCGGGCCGTCCGCGCAGGGCCGGCTCCGCCAGCCGTCGTACGTCGGCACACGTGCCGACCTGAGCCCGGAGGACCTGTCGTGAAAAACCTCGCCGGCGGCGTGGCCTCGCTGACCTCGCTGGTCGCGCTGGCCGCACCGGCCGCACCGGCCACGGCCGCCGACCACGTGACCCTCGGCGACGTCCGGGTGGCACTGCATCCGGACACCCGCCAGGTCGTGACGGTCCACCACACCCGCGGCTTCCACGCCCGGGTCGGCTTCTGGGTGCACCGGCAGCACCGCTGGACCCGGGTGTACGACGTGCGCGACGGCCGGATCGGGTACGGCGGGCTGGTGGCGGGCGCCAAGCGGGTGCAGGGCAGCGGGACCACCCCGCTCGGCACGGTCCGGTTGATCTCGGCGTTCGGCCGCCACCTGCGCGGCGCCGGCTGGGACCTGCCCTACCGCCGCACCCATCGGGGCGACTTCTGGGTCGAGGACAACCGCTCGCCCTTCTACAACCGCTACCGCAACCGCGCCCAGGGCGGCTTCCGCTGGTGGATCCCGGCCAGTCACACCAACTCCTCGGAGCGGCTCACCGACTTCGCGCAGCAGTACGAGTACTCGATCGTGACGTCGTACAACCGTGCGCAGGTGCGCCATCGTGGCGCCGGCATCTTCCTGCACGTCAACGGCAGCGGCGCGACGGCCGGCTGCGTGAGCGCACCGCGCTCCTTCCTGCGCCGGATGATGTGGCGGCTCGACCCCGGCCAGGCGCCGGTGATGGCGGTGGGGAGGTGACGCCCAAGGAGCAGGAGATGCGGGTCGAGGTCGAGGGCCGCACCCTGAAGATCTCCAACCTCGACAAGGTGCTCTACCCGCGCACCGGCACCACCAAGGGCGAGGTGCTCAACTACTACGCCCAGATCGCGCCGGTGCTCCTGCCTCTGCTCAAGGACCGCCCGGTCACCAGGGTGCGCTGGCCGCACGGCGTCGAGCAGGCCCGCTTCTTCGAGAAGAACGCCCCTGCTGGCACGCCCGCCTGGGTGCGCACCGCGGACGTGCCGACCACTGGCTCGCGGGGCGACAGCCGGCACGGCGATCGGCTGGTCTTCCCGATCATCGACGACCTCGCGACCCTCACCTGGGCCGCCAACCTGGCCGCCCTCGAGCTCCACGTCCACCAGTGGACGGTGACCAGGCAGGGCAAGGTCCGCGGTGCCGACCGGCTCGTCATCGACCTCGACCCCGGCGAGGGGGCCGGCCTGCACGAGTGCTGCCGTGTCGCCCTGCTGGTCCGCGACAAGCTGGCCGAGCGCAGGCTGGACGCGCGGCCGGTCACGAGCGGCAGCAAGGGCATGCACCTGTATGCCCACCTGCCCCGGCGCAAGGACTCCGACGACGTCAGCGCGATGGCCAAGGCGCTCGCCGAGGAGCTCCAGGAGACCCACCCCAAGCTGGTCACCGCGACCATGACCAAGGCCAAGCGGACCAACAAGATCTTCCTGGACTGGTCGCAGAACGCCGGCTCCAAGACCACCCTCTCGCCGTACTCGCTGCGCGGCCTCGAGCGGCCCACCGTCGCCACCCCGGTCACCTGGGACGAGGTCGAGGAGGGCGCCGAGGACCCACTCGGCCTCGAGCAGTTCCGGTACGACGAGGTGCTGGCGCGGGTGGCCGAGCGCGGCGACCTCTTCACGGCGTGAGACGTGGTACCCATCCGATGTGACCTGGGCGACGAACCCCGACCGGTGACAGCCAATCGGGCTGCGCCGGAAGGGAGCTCCAATCATGAGGTTCATCGGTTCAGGCCGTACCCGGATCGTCGCGCTGTTCGCGGCGATCCTGCTGGCCAGCGGGATCGGCGTCGCCATGGCGGCGAACACGTCGTCCTCCAAGACCGCCAGCAACGCCATG
>JAWWPM010000250.1:0-2639 GCA_033854915.1 Nocardioidaceae bacterium | reverse complement strand
TGACCGACGACCCCAGCACGACGCCGTTCCCGACCGACGCTCGCCAGCAGATCGCAGACTTCATCGAGGGGACCCGCTGGTTCGGCGGCAAGGGACGCGGCCTGACCGTGACCGACGTACGCCGGCTGGGCATGGTCGCCGACTCCGCTCCGCGCGTTGTGGTGGAGCTGTGCGAGCTGACCTACGACGACGGTGTCGTCGAGCACTACCAGCTGCCCATGGCCCTCTACACCCAGCCCGAGCACCGGCTCGACCACGCCTTCGTCGGCTGGTGGGAAGACCCCGACGCCGGTTGGACTCATGCCTACGACGCGGTGCACGACCGCGAGGCGATGGCGGCGTACCTGCGCGCCTTCGCGCGGCCCGACGCCCAGTCCGAGGGCGGGTTCGACGTCGGTTCGATCGTCTTCCACCGCCTGGCCGGGGAGCCGATCGACCCCGAGGCGCTGTCGACGCCGTTCACCGGCGAGCAGTCCAACTCCTCGGTGGCGTTCGGCGAGGAGGCGCTGCTCAAGATCTTTCGAAGGGTGACGCCGGGGACCAACCCCGACATCGAGGTCCACGAGGTGCTCACCCGGGCCGGCTCGGACAACGTGGCCGCGCTGTACGGGTGGATCGACGTCTCGACAGGCTCGACCAACGGTGAGACGTTCCAGCTCGCGATGCTGCAACAGTTCCTGCGCACCGCCAGCGACGGCTGGGAGCTGGCCCTGGCCAGCGTGCGCAACCTGTTCGCCGAGGCCGACCTCTACGCCGACGAGGTGGGGGGCGACTTCGCGGGCGAGGCCCAACGCCTCGGGGAGGCCGTCGGGCGCATCCATGCACTGCTCGCCGAGCACTTCCCTGTGAGCCGGCGCGCGCCGAAGGACCAGGCCGGGCTCGCGTCGCTGATGTCGGCCCGGCTCGACGCCGCTCTCGACGTCGTACCCGAGCTCGAGGCACACGCGCCGGCCCTGCGCGAGCTGTACGCCGCCGCTGCCGCGCTTCCGGGCGGTGACATCCAGCGCATCCACGGTGACCTCCACCTGGGTCAGACCCTGCGCACCGCCAAGGGCTGGAAGGTCGTGGACTTCGAGGGCGAGCCCGCCAAGCCGCTCTCGGAGCGGGTCGAGCCCGACTCGCCGTGGCGCGACGTCGCCGGAATGCTCCGCTCGTTCGACTACGCGCCGCGGGTCGCAGCGCTGACCGCCGGCATCGCCGACGACACCGGTGAGGAGCAGCGGATGTTCCGCGCCGCCGAGTGGTCGGCCCGTAACCAGACGGCGTTCCTCGAGGCGTACGCCGGTCGGCAGCTCACCGCCGACGAGCACACCCTGTTGACGGCGTACGTCGCCGACAAGGCCGTGTACGAGTGCGTCTACGAGGCACGCAACCGTCCCGGTTGGCTGGCGATCCCGCTGGCCGCGCTGGGCCAGCCGTCCGGCATCGCCGGCACCGAGGGGGACCGATGAAGCAGGTGTCGCGGGACGAGATCGAGCAGCTGGTCCGCGGTGAGCACGGTCAGCCGCACGCGATCCTGGGGCCGCATCCCGACGGCGACGGGGTGACCTTCCGGATCTACAAGCCGCTCGCCCAGTCGGTGACGGCCGTCGTGCAGGGGGGCACCCGGGTCGAGCTCGGCCACGAGCACGAGGGTGTGTGGGTCGGCGAGGCCGATGCGGCGGAGCTCGGGCTCAAGGCCGGCGACGTGCCCGACTACCGCGTCGACGTCGACTACGGCCAGGGTGCGATCACCGTCGACGACCCCTACCGCTTCCTGCCCACGCTGGGCGAGATGGACCTCCACCTGGTCAACGAGGGACGCCACGAGCTGCTCTGGACAGTCCTCGGTGCCCGGGTCCACCACTACCGCTCCTCCACCGGGGACGTGTCCGGTACGTCGTTCGCGGTCTGGGCTCCCAGCGCCCGTGGCGTGCGACTGAAGGGCGACTTCAACAGCTGGGACGGTCGCGAGCACCCGATGCGCCAGATGGGCGAGTCGGGCGTGTGGGAGCTGTTCGTCCCCGAGGTCGGGGCCGGCGCGCACTACAAGTTCATCATCCTGGGTGCCGACGGGGAGTGGCGCGAGAAGGCCGACCCGATGGCCTACTACACCGAGGTGCCGCCGCAGACCTCCAGCGTCGTCTACGAGTCCCGCCACGAGTGGGGCGACGGCGACTGGATGCAGCGCCGCCGCGACGAGGAGCCGGTGCACGGCCCGATGTCGATCTACGAGGTGCACCTGGCGTCCTGGCGCAAGCGCGACGGGCGGGTGCTCGGCTACGACCAGCTGATCGAGGAGCTGGTCCCGTACGTCACCGACCTGGGCTTCAGCCACGTCGAGCTGATGCCGATCATGCAGCACCCGTTCGGTGGCTCGTGGGGCTACCACGTCACGTCGTACTTCGCCCCGGACTCCCGCTTCGGCGATCCCGACGGCTTCCGCCGGCTCGTCGACGCGTTCCACCGCGCCGGGGTCGGGGTGATCCTGGACTGGGTGCCCGGCCACTTCGCGACCGACGAGTGGGCACTCCCCCGCTTCGACGGCACGCCGCTCTACGAGGACCCCAACCCGCAGCGCGGCTGGCACAAGGAGTGGGGCTCCCACATCTTCAACTTCGGGCGGCGCGAGGTGCGCAACTTCCTCTACGCCAACGCTC
>JAWWPM010000249.1:0-12393 GCA_033854915.1 Nocardioidaceae bacterium | reverse complement strand
GGCGCTCCTCGAAGTCACCGCGGTAGCGGGATCCCGCGACCAGGGCGCCGAGGTCGAGGGTGTAGATCTGCTTGTCCTTGAGCGTCTCTGGGACGTTGCCGCGGACGATGTCCTGGGCGAGACCCTGAACGATCGTGGTCTTGCCGACGCCGGGCTCACCGATCAGGACCGGGTTGTTCTTCGTGCGCCGGCTCAGGATCTGCATCACCCGCTCGATCTCCTTCTCGCGCCCGATCGCCGGGTCGAGCTTGCCGTCGCGGGCGTCCTGGGTGAGGTTCTGCCCGAACTGGTCGAGGACCAGCGAGGACGACGGGGTGTCGGCCGGGGCGCCCGAGGTCGCAGCCTGTGCCCCGCCCTGCTCCTTGCCCTGGAAGCCGCTGAGCAGCTGGATCACCTGCTGGCGGACGCGGTTGAGGTCGGCGCCGAGCTTCTGGAGGACCTGGGCCGCGACGCCCTCGCCCTCACGGATCAGGCCGAGCAGGATGTGCTCGGTCCCGATGTAGGAGTGTCCGAGCTGCAGAGCCTCGCGCAGCGACAGCTCGAGCACCTTCTTGGCGCGCGGGGTGAAGGGGATGTGCCCGCTCGGCGCCTGCTGGCCCTGGCCGATGATCTCCTCGACCTGGGCGCGCACCGCCTCCAGCGAGATGTCGAGGCTCTCCAGAGCCTTCGCGGCGACACCCTCGCCCTCGTGGATCAGCCCGAGCAGGATGTGCTCGGTCCCGATGTAGTTGTGGGAGAGCATGCGGGCCTCTTCCTGGGCCAGCACGACCACCCGACGGGCTCGGTCAGTGAACCGCTCGAACATGCCATTCGCTCCTAGCACTGCGGATGTCGGACATCCGACGAAAGATCAGCGACACCGAGTCCGGTGTCTCCTGTTCCAACTGGTCCCCCAGCCTACGTGTTCCCTCGCCCGCACACCCGTCGTCCGCTCACAGCGAACATGCCCGAGACGCCGAGGGGCCGCCCGCGGTGTGCGGACGGCCCCTACGGGTGATCAGGTGTGCTCAGTGAGCGGCCTCGAACGCCTCGCGCACGTCGGAGGGGATCCGGCCCCGGTCGGGGACCTTGTGGCCGTTGGAGCGGGCCCAGTCGCGGATCTCACGGGCACTGGTGCCCATCTGGGTACGGCGCTTGGCCGCGGTCGCGCGACCACCACCGCTGCGACGGCCGGCCGCCACGTAGCGGGCCAGGGCCTCGCGGAGCTTTGCGGCGTTCTTGTCGTTGAGGTCGATCTCGTAGGACCGGCCGTCGAGCCCGAATGCAACGGTCTCGGTGGCGTCACCGCCTTCGAGGTCGTCCTCGAGAGTGATGTGCACTTTCTGAGCCATGAGGCGTGCCTTTCCGGGGGGTGTCCGGATCGCCGATATCCGGACACAGCATTATGAGACGACGACCAAGATAGCCGCCCTCTGCCTTTTGAGGCAATCCGGACGCGCAGAGACCGGGAGAAAGCCGTCGGGGATAAAAACTCAGGTGTTTCGCGCGTAGACCATCTCGAGGCCCTGCAACGTCAGCCAGGGCGCGTGTACGGTGAAGCAGGCGCACTCCTCCGCCACCAGGGCGGCCAGATAACCGGTGGCCACCACGGTCACGGCACCGGGATCTCCACCCAACTCGGCAATCATCCGGGCGACAATTCCGTCGACCTGGCTGGCGACGCCGAAAACCATCCCGGACTGGAGCGCCTCGACGGTGTTGCGGGCGATCACCGTGCGCGGGCGACGCAATTCCACCATGCGCAATTGCGCGCCTCGCCGTTCCAGTGCCTGCAGCGATATCTCGATGCCCGGCGAAATGGCGCCCCCGATGTATTGGCCCTCCGCGTTGACCACGTCGAAAGTCGTCGCCGTCCCGCCGAAGTCGACCACCACCGCAGGGCCGCCGTACACGGTCGCGGCCGCGAGCGCGTTGACGATCCGGTCGGTGCCGACCTCGCGCGGGTTGTCGGTCAGCACCGGCACCCCGGTCCGGATCCCTGGCTCGACCACCACGCTCGGCAGGTCGGCGAACTGCTCGGAGAGCATCGTCCGCCACTGGTGCAGCACCGTCGGCACGGTCGCACACACCACGATCCCCTCGACCAGGCCGAGCCGGTCGCCGAGCAGCCCGCGGATCAGCACGGCCCACTCGTCTGCCGTGCGCGACTCGACCGTGGCCACGCGCCAGTCCGCCGAGACCTCGCCGCCCCGGATCAGGCCGAGCACCGTGTGGCTGTTGCCGATGTCCGCGGCGAGCAGCAACGGCGTGCTCACTGGAGGTCCAGCCCGAGGTCGAAGACCTTGACCGAGTGGGTCAGGGCGCCCACCGAGATGAAGTCGACCCCGGTCTCGGCCACCTCCCGCGCCCGCTCGAGGGTGAGCCCGCCGGACGCCTCCAGCGAGGCCCGGCCGGCGGTGAGCCGGACCGCCTCGGCCATGGTCGCCGCATCCATGTTGTCGAGCAGGATGCGCTCGCACCCGACCGCGAGCAGCTCTCGCAGCTGGTCGAGGTCGGTGACCTCGACCTCGACCGCGAGCCCGGGGTAGGCGGCCCGCACGGCCTGGTAGGCCGGCACCACCCCACCGGCGGCCACGACGTGGTTGTCCTTGACCATCGCCATGTCCGAGAGGGAGAACCGGTGGTTGACCCCGCCGCCGCACCGCACGGCGTACTTCTGCAGCGCGCGCCAGCGCGGCAGCGTCTTGCGGGTGTCGAGCACCCTCGCGCGGGTGCCCGCGAGTGCCGCCACCCAACTGTCGGTGGCGGTGGCGACCCCGGACAGGTGCGAGGCGAAGTTGAGGGCTGTGCGCTCGGCGGTGAGGAGGGCCCGGGTCGGACCGGCCACCCGCATCACGACGTCGCCGGCGGCCACTCGCGAGCCGTCGGGACGGCGGGCGTCGACCACCACCTCGGGCGAGACCCGGAGGAAGACCAGGGACGCGATCCCCAGGCCCGCGACGATCCCCGGCTCGCGTGCGGCGAAGACGCCGGCACCGGTCGCGTCGGCCGGGATCGTCGCCACGCTGGTCACGTCGACCGCACCACCCGGCAGGTCCTCATCGAGGGCCGCGTCGATGGCCGCGAGGACCGCCTCGGGGTCGAGCCCCGCCTGGGCCAGCTCCTCGAGCACCGGTCCGAGCACCCCGTCGTGCGGGCTCATGCGGGCACCTCCGCCTCGGTGTCGGTCGGTGCGGACGACCGGAAGGCGTGCCCGGGCCGACCGCCGGCGAGCCACCAGTCGTGGTGACCGGACTGCCCGTCGTCGTCGCGCTCGGGGTAGTCCTCGCGCCAGTGGGAGCCCCTGGTCTCCTCGCGCAGCAGCGCCGCCTCCGTGAGAAGAGTGCTGATGGTGAGCAGGTTGGTGGCCTCCCAGGCGTCCTGGCCGACCGTGGCGGCGGGGCTCCGGCCCAGCTCGTCGAGCCGTTCTCGACCGGCGCGCAGGCCCTCGGCGCTGCGCAGGACCCCGGCGCGGGCGGTCATCTCCTCCTGGAGAGCCTTCCGGATGCCGCCGTCCACGAGCCCGTCGGGACGTGGGTCCGGGACCGGTTCGGCCCACCCGCGCAGATCGGTCGGCAGCACCTCGGCGATCCGCCGGGAGAAGACCAGGCCCTCGAGCAGGGAGTTGGACGCCAGCCGGTTCGCGCCGTGCACTCCGGAGCACGCGACCTCACCGGTCGCGTAGAGGCCGGCCAGGCTCGACCGGCCCCACAGGTCGGTGGCCACCCCGCCGGAGGCGTAGTGGCAGGCCGGCGCGACCGGGATCAGCTCGGTGACCGGGTCAACGTCGTGCCTGCGGCAGGTCGCCAGGATGGTCGGGAACCTCTTCTCCCAGAACTCGAGGCCGAGGTGCCGGGCGTCGAGCCACATGTGCGGGTGCCGGCTCTCGATCATCAGCCGGGTGATGGCCTTTGCAACGACGTCGCGGGGCGCCAGGTCCGCGAGCTCGTGCACGCCCTGCATGAAGCGGTTGCCCTCCCAGTCCACGAGGAAGGCACCCTCGCCGCGCACCGCCTCGGAGATCAGGGGCTGCTGGCCGCGCGAGTCGGGGCCCAGCCACATCACCGTCGGATGGAACTGCACGAACTCCAGGTCGCGCAACGCGGCACCGGCGCGGTAGGCCAGCGCCATCCCGTCTCCGGTCGACACCGGCGGATTGGTCGTCTGCGAGAAGACCTGGCCGAGACCCCCACTGGCCAGCACGACCGCGCGGCAGCGCACCGCGCCGACGCCGTCGTGCTGTCCCTCCCCCAGGACGTGGAGGGTGACACCGGCGACGCCGCCGTCCGCGGCCGGCAGCAGGTCGACGGCCAGCGCGTGCTCGACCACGTCGATCTCGGGCGAACGCGCCACCGCCGCGATCAGCGAACGCTGGATCTCGGCGCCGGTGGCATCGCCCCCGGCATGCGCGATCCGGTCGCGGTGGTGACCTCCTTCCCGGGTCAGGCTCAGCTCCCCGTCGGGATGGAGGTCGAAGTTCGTCCCGAGCGCGATCAGCTCGCGTACGGCGTCGGGTCCTTCGGTCACCAGCACGCGCACCGCGTCCGCGTCGCATGCGCCGGCACCCGCGACCAGGGTGTCGCGCTCGTGCTGCGACGGGGAGTCACCGGGGCCGAGGGCCGCGGCGATGCCACCCTGCGCCCATTGCGTCGAGCCGGCGTCCAGCACGTCCTTGGTGACGACCAGGACCTTGTCGACGTGGTCCTTGAGCCGCAGCGCCGCGGTGAGCCCGGCGATGCCGGAGCCGATCACGACGACGTCGGCGCTCACCGTCCAGCCCGGCGACGGCGCCGTCAGCCGGTGGACGACGCGACCTGTGCTCACCACGGCAGGCTACTGGCCGCCGTCCGTGCCGGAGGGTGGGGCCCGGAGCTCGCGATAGCCTGCTGCGCGTCCGGACCGAGCCGGCGCCCGTGCTGAGGAGGACGCATCGTGCCCGCCATCGAGAAGCGGAAGGCCAGACGCCTGGCCGCCCTGGAGCGGGCCGAGTCGTCGGTGCCGATCACCTTCGCGATCGTCGGTGTGCAGAAGGCCGCGACCACCAGCCTCTACGAGATGCTCGTCCTCCACCCGCAGGTCGTCGACGGTCCCCAGAAGGAGATCCGCTTCTTCCTGGAGTCACGGGACTGGGCCCGCCCGGACTACTCGACGTACCGCCGCCCGGTGCTCCGCGGTGGCGAGGTGGCCGGCGACGCCACCCCCGCCTACCTGTTCTGGCCCGGCGCGATGGAGCACCTGCACGCCTACAACCCCGGGCTGCGGTTGATGGCCAGCTTCCGCGACCCCATCGAGCGCGCCTTCTCGCACTGGGCCATGGAGCGGATGCGCTACGAGGCCGCCTATCCCGACCTGCCCGAGGCGATCGAGCTGTACGGCGAGGACGCGCTCCCCGACGAGGCGCCCACGGGTGCCCCGACCTGGCTGCTGCGGCGTTCGCTGTTCAGCCGCGGGCTGTACGGCGCGCAGCTCGAGCGGGCGCTGGCGTTGTTCCCGCCGGCGCAGTGGGAGCTGTTCGAGTTCCGCGACATCGTCTCGCACTACGAGGCCAGCCTCGATCGCGCCACCGACCTCTTGGGTCTCGAGCGGTTCGCGACCTACCCCGCCCTCGACCACCGGATGGCGACCCCGACCACCAACTCCGGCACCTCTCCCGGCGTCGCCGCCATCGAGCGGCTGGTCCGCCGCTACGAGGACGACCTCGCCGTGTTCGAGCGGCTGTCCGGGGTGGCCACCGACACCTGGCCCACCCGGCAGGTCATCGACGGCCGGCTCGAGGTGGCAGAGCTCCACGCCAGGCTGTGCGCCAAGCTCGGGCTCCAGGGTTGAGCCTGCAGCTCAGCTCGACCCGGCCCCGCCCAGCGTCAGCGACAGGTTGTCGATCAGCCGCGTCGTGCCGACCCGGGCAGCCACCAGCACCCGGGCCTCGCCGACATCACCGTCGTCGAGCTCGGTGAGCTCCGGCGACCGGATGGCGAGGTAGTCGACCCGCACCTCGGGCTCCGAGGACAGCACCGCCAGCGCTGCCTCGCGCGCCGTCACGACGCCGTACCGTGCCTGTTCCTGCGCGGCGCGCAGGGCCCGCGAGAGCACGCTCGCACGGCTCCGGTCGGCTGGCTCGAGGAACCGGTTGCGGCTGGACAACGCCAGGCCGTCCGCCTCGCGGACGGTCTCGACACCCACGATGTCCACTCGGAGGCAGAGATCGACGACCATCCGACGGATCAGCACGAGCTGCTGGTAGTCCTTCTCACCGAAGACCGCGACGTCGGGGCGGACCAGCCCGAAGAGCTTGGCCACCACGACCAGCATCCCGGCGAAGTGGCCGGGCCTCACCGCGCCCTCGAGGTCGGCGCCGAGCGGACCCGGGTCGACGGTCACCTGCGGCGCACCATCGGGATAGACCTCGTCGAGCGCCGGCGCGAAGACCACGTCGACGCCCGCTCGCGCGCACAGCGCGAGGTCGGCGTCGAGGGTGCGGGGGTAGCGGGCGAGGTCCTCACCCGGCCCGAACTGCAACGGGTTGACGAAGATCGACACCACCAGGGTCGCGTCGGGGTGGCCCTCCCGGGCCGCCCGCATCAGCTGCTCATGTCCGTCGTGGAGCGCGCCCATGGTCGGGACCAGGACCACCTCACCGCCCGGACCGGCCGATCTCGCGGCGACGGCCCGGGTCAGCTCGGCCCGCGTCGAAGCGTTGGCGAGGGGAGGCGGCATCGAGGGTGTCAGGGACGACGCGCGGTCGCGGCGCGACGGGTGGCCACACCCGCACGAGCCTCGGCGTCATCGATGATCCGGCGGATCTTGGCCGCCCTGATCGGGAGGATCCGGCCGTCGGTGACGACGCGGTCCAGGGTGGCCCGGGCCAGTGCGGCGTACGACGGCAAGGTGTGCGGCGCGTTGGCGACCAGCTCGGCCAGGTGGGCGCGGACGGTGTTGGCGTCGCCACGCACGATCGGTCCGGTCAGGGCGGCATCGCCGTCGGTCAACGCGTTGTCGAGCGCTGCGACGAGCAACGGGCGGAGGGTGGCGGCCGGGTCGTCGGCGCCGGCGGCCTCGAGCAGCTCCATGGCCTGGGCCACCAGCGTGACCAGGTGGTTGGCGCCGTGGGCCAGACCGGCGTGGTAGAGCGTGCGGCGCTCCTCCGGGACCCACATCGAGAGGCCGCCCAGCTCGGCGACGAGTGCCTCGGTGAATGCTCGCTCCTCGGACCCGGCGGTCACGCCGAAGACGCAGCGATCGAGCCGCTCGAGGTCTCGGGCGGTCCCGGTGAAGGTCATTGCGGGGTGCATCGCCACCACGCGCGCACCGACGGCGGCCGCGGGGGCGAGGACCTTCAGACCCTGGCTGCCGCTCGTGTGGACGACGTACTGGCCGACCCGGAGGGCACCGCTCGCGGCCAGCATGGTGACGACGTTGGCCAGCATGTCATCGGGCACGGTCAGCAGCAGCACGTCACAGCCGCGCGCGACGTTGGTCGGCTTGTCGACGTGGACTCCGGGCAGCAGGCTCTCGATGCGCTGACGCGAGGCATCGGACTCACCGGCGACGCCGGTGATCTCGTGGCCGCTGGCACGGAGGGCCGCGGCAAGGACGGCGCCGACGCGACCGGCGCCGACCACGCCCACCCGGAGTGGGTTCATCAGTGTTGTCCTTTGCGTTCCGGTCCCGCCGACCACCCTCGGATGAGGGCCGGATCGGGTACCACACGTGTCTGGAGCGTCTTGAAATCTACCCTGCGCGCCCCTCCGGGAGAACCGGGATGCGATGTGACCTAGCCGACTCCCCGCCGGGGTTGTGCCGGCTCAGCCCTGCTGCTCGCGGACCGCGGAGCGGTCGTCGAAGGAGTAGCCGAACGCCTCGATGTCGGGTGCGAAGACCTCGGCCACCCGCTGGCGCATCTCGGCGTCGTAGTAGTCGCTGTAGTGCCCGTGCGAGCTGCGGTTGCGACGCGGCTGCTCCGGTTCGGGATCGAGGCCGAGCCGCTCGCGAACGGTGTTGACGTCGTCCACGAAGGTCTCGACCTGGCCGACGAAGTCGACGCGGCGGCCGTCGGCGAGGGTCAGCCAGTCGAGCTGCGGCCGGCCGAAGCGCTCCACCGCGCGGGTGCCGTCGAGCACGAACGCGCGGAAGTCGCCGCGGTAGCGGGCGAACGGCTCCCAGACCTCGGGATGACCCTTGACGTTGCGGACGGCACGCGGCTTGCCCTGCTCGGCACGGTCGTGGACGTCGTTGCCCATGGCCCACCACGACACCATGCGGGCCCAGGGGTTGCGGACGAAGCCGACCGACCAGTAGTCGGCGATCCCGGGCTCCTTGTCCACGATCTGCTGGTAGGTCCAGTGACGCTGGGATCCCTTGACCTTGCGGGAGTCCGCGATGTCGTGGTCGAACATCCGGTCGAAGGTCGAGCCGCCGGTCTTGGGAATGTGGACGAAGACGACCCGTCGCGCATCGGAGACCCGCATGGCGCGACCCTAGCAGTGGCTCGAGAGGCTCCCGATCAGCCTTGTCGGCGTCCCAGCCGGCCCGCCACGCGGCGTACGGACCCGGTCAGAAGTCGGCGCGTGGGGACTCCCTCGAGCGGGTCTCCGGGCGCCGTGACGGCGGTCTGGGCAGCGGCTCGGCGACCTCGCCGGCGGGTGCGCTCCAGCCGCATGCCGGCGGTCAGCACCGCCTCGAGCGCCGCCACCGCGGTCTCCATGGGCACCTGGTCGGGCACTGCCGCGAACTCCTCGTCGCTGCCCACCTCCACCTCGGTCAGCAGCTCGGGGTCACCGACCACCGTGCCGGGGTGACCGGACACCTGCTTGGCGCGGGTGTGGCTGAGGTCGCGGACCCGGTCGGCGGCCCAGGACGGCAGCTGGGGGATCGGCACGTCGAGGTCGCTCGGCGGCACCTGGCGCAGACCGTGCAGCATGCCCCGGTAGACCAGCTCGCGCCGATGGCGCGGTGACCAGTCGTGGTCCTTGAAGAGCAGGTTCACCCGGCGGTACAGCTCGATCTTGTCCATCGAGAGCGAGGTGTTCTCGCGCGGGCCCGGCGTGAGCAGGCCGTCGGGCAGCCCGAGCAGCGCCTCGAAGGTGCGCGGCGAGCGGGCGCGGTCGGACTCGTCGGCCACGAGCAGCACGATCCGTTCGGGCGGTACCGCCTTGCCCCAGACCCCCACGAGGTTGGAGATGCCGTGGTTGCGCCAGAAGGTGCCGGCGGCGGCACCGGACCGGTCCACGGCCAGCACCTCGCGCAGCCACTCGTCGTAGGTGCGGGTCTCGTTCCAGGACTTGACCCGCTCCTGCCAGCTGGACGGGAACAGCTTGTCGAGCCGGCGTACGACGATCAGCACGTGCACCCGCTCGGGCCCGACGTCGGCGACGAGCCGCTTGGCCTGCTCGACCTTGGCGCTGGCGAGGTCCTCGGAGCTGATCACCACCCGCTGGCCGGCCGCGGCGCGCACCTCGGCAGCCAGCTCGTCCCACTCGCCCATCGGGACGGCTCCCACCCCGGCCGCGCCGCGCTCGATCAGCGCCCAGGTCGGGCGCATCTGGCGATGGCCGTCACCGGGGTACAGGACACCGTGAGGTGCCATGTCGTCGCGGTGCAGCGCGAGGGTCGTCTGGATGGCGGTGCTGCCGGTCTTGTAGGGACCGATGTGCACCAGCACGGCACCCGGCGGCAGCCGCAGCTCCTGCTCGTCCACGCTCCCGCCTCCACCTCACACCCGTCCCGGTCGGGTCCGGGTGAGCCCATGATGCCCGACCGGGGCGCCACGGCTGCGTGGTGGCCCACCCCGTATGGGAAAGTTTGCGCATGGACGACGACGCCGCAGGACCGACCGCGGGAGACCGCCGCCAGATCCTGGTCGTCGCTGGCTCCGGCCGCAGCGGGACCAGCCTGTTCACCGGGCTGACCGGACGTCTCGGGGTGTACATCCCCAAGCCCGAGGTGAGCGCCAACCGCTCCAACCCGCGCGGCTTCGGCGAGCCCCGCTGGGCAGTCGACTTCCACAACGAGCTGCTGGCGTCGGTCGACGTCGTGATCGAGGACGGCCGCCCCGAGGCCTGGGAGCTGACCGACAAGATCGCCGAGCGGCCGAAGACCCTCGACCGCCTGGTCGAGTGGCTCGAGGAGCAGTTCGCCGAGAACCCGCGGATCGTGGTGAAGGACCCGCGGCTGGCGTGGTTCTTCAAGCTCCACCGTGCGGCCGCCGACCGGCTCGGCGCCGAGGTCCATGTCGCGACCATGCTGCGCCACCCGGCCGAGGTGATGCGCTCGCGCGAGATCGCCTACGGCACGCGGACCAGCAACACCACCCGCGTGGTCGGCTGGATGAACATGATGCTCGGCACCGAGCTGCGCAGCCGCGACCTGCCGCGCGCCACGGTGCGCTACGACGAGCTGCTCGGCGACTGGCGCCCCGCGCTCACCCAGGCCGACTCCACGCTCGGCATGCGTCTGTTCGAGCGGGCCAGTGACGAGCAGGTCGCGGACGCCGGAGACCTGGTCGACCCCAGCCTGCACCGGTCCATCACCAGCTGGGACGACCTCGCCCTGCCGCCCCGGGTGCTCGACCTGGCGACCCGCACCTACGAGACCTACGGCCGGCTGGTCGGGGTGGCCGCCGATGACCAGAAGGAGAGCCGGGCCGAGCTCGACGCCATCCAGGCCGAGCTGACGGCGTACTACGAGGAGAGCTTCGAGGTCTCCCGCACCCGCACCGGGGCGTTCGTACGACGCGAGAAGCGCAAGGCGGTCCGCCGGGTCCGCGAGGAGCTGCAGGTCGAGCGGCCGGCAGGCCGACTGTCCGCGGTACGCCGTGCCGTCGCGACGCGGCTGGGGCGTCGCTCATGACTGCGGCGGCAGCGCCACGGGTCGCGGTGATCCTGGGCGGCGGCGTCGGCACCCGACTGGGTCTGGAGATCCCCAAGCAGTTGATCAAGATCGCCGGCAAGACCGTGCTCGAGCACACCCTGGCGCTGCTGCAGGCCCACCCGATGGTCGACCAGATCGTGATCACCATGGCGCCGGGGCATCTCGACCCGGTGCGGACGATGGTGCGTTCGGGTCCCTACGACAAGGTCGCGCACATCATCGAGGGCGGTGACACGCGCAACGCGACGAGCCTCAAGGCCCTGCGGCTGCTGCCGGAGTGCTCGGTGCTCTTCCACGACGCGGTCCGGCCCCTGCTCAGCGACCGGATCATCACCGACTGCTTCACGGCGCTGGAGGGCTACGACGCGGTCGACGTCGCGATCCCCTCGGCGGACACGATCATCCAGGTCGACGCCGAGACCAACACGATCAGCGCGATCCCGAAGCGCTCGGAGCTACGCCGGGGCCAGACCCCGCAGGCCTTCCGCAGCTCGGTGCTGCTCGACGCCTACGAGCTCGCCGAGCAGGACCCCGAGTTCACCGCCACCGACGACTGCGGCGTCGTGCTGCGCTACCTCCCCGACGTGCCGATCTGGGTCGTCGCCGGCGAGGAGCGCAACATCAAGATCACCGACCCGATCGACGTGTTCCTCGCCGACAAGCTGTTCCAGCTGACGAGCAGCTTCATGCCCGAGGGACACAGCGCCGAGGAGTACCGCGCCACCCTTCAGGACAAGGTGGTCGTCGTCCTCGGTGGCAGCTACGGCATCGGCGCAGACATCGCCTCGGTCGCGCGGACGCACGGCGCCGTGGTCGAGACCTTCAGCCGCTCGAGCACCGGCACCCACGTCGAGCGCCGCTCCGACCTCGTGGCCGTCGCCGAGGAGGTGACGGCCAAGCACGGGAAGATCGACTACGTGGTGGCCACCGCCGGCATCCTGCCCCGCGGCTCGCTGCTCGAGACCTCCGAGGAGACGATCTATGCCGCTACCGAGGTCAACTACCTGGCCCCCGTGTTCATCGCGCAGGTCTTCTTCCCGCATCTGCAGCGCACCGGTGGCGGCCTGCTGCTGTTCACCTCGAGCAGCTACACGCGGGGCCGCAGCGGCTACAGCCTCTACTCCTCGGCCAAGGCGGCGGTGGTCAACCTGACCCAGGCGCTGGCCGACGAGTGGGGTGAGAGCGGGGTCAGGGTGAACTGCGTGAACCCCGAGCGCACCGGCACCCCGATGCGCACCAAGGCCTTCGGCGAGGAGCCGGCCGACTCGCTGCTGGAGTCGCTCTCGGTGGCTGCGGCCTCACTCGACGTGATGCTGTCCACCGGCACCGGCCACGTGCTCGACCTGCGCAAGCTGGACCCGATGGTCGAATCGATCGCCTCGACCGAGTTGGCCTAGCATGACCGCGACCCGTCCAGCGGGCCGTACACCACGACGTACCACCGACTCCGGGGAACGATGCACAACCGCCTGAAGCCACTCGTCCGCCTCCCGACCGCTCCGGTGGCGCGCGCCAAGCGTGTGGCCAGGAGCGCCCCCGAGCGCGCCC
>JAWWPM010000248.1:0-6006 GCA_033854915.1 Nocardioidaceae bacterium | reverse complement strand
GGCGTCGGCATCCACGGCGAGCCCGGACGCAAGCGGGTCCCGCTGGCTCCGGCGAAGGAGATCGCGGAGATGCTGGTCGAGCCGATCCTGGCCGACCTGCCGTTCTCCTCCGGTGACCCGGTGATCGCCTTCGTCAACGGGCTGGGTGGCACGCCGCTGATCGAGCTCTACGTGATGTACAACGAGGTCAACAAGATCCTCTCTGCGCACGGCGTGACGATCGCCCGCTCGCTGGTCGGCTCCTACATCACCTCGCTGGAGATGGCCGGCTCGTCGGTCACCCTCCTCAAGGTCGATGACGAGATGCTCTCGCTCTGGGACGCTCCGGTGAGGACATCGGCACTCAGGTGGGGAATCTGACGCATGACTGACAACGTGACCACGGCGGTCCTCGGCGAGTGGGTCCGCGGCTTCGCGACCTTGGTGGCCGACAACCGGGACTACCTCACCGAGCTGGACGCGGCGATCGGCGATGCCGACCACGGGTCCAACCTCGACCGGGGGATGAAGGCCGCCGTGGTCGCGTTGGACGAGCTGGGGCCGACCCCGGCCGGGCCGTTGTTCACCAAGGTCGGGATGACGCTGGTCTCGACGGTGGGCGGGGCGAGCGGACCCCTCTTCGGGACGCTGTTCCTGCGGATGGGCACGTCGCTCGGTGAGTCCGAGTCGGTCACCGACGAGCAGGTGGCGGCGGCCCTTCGGGCCGGGCTCGAGGGCGTCGAGGCCCGCGGCAAGGCGCAGCCCGGCGACAAGACGATGTACGACGCCCTGGCGCCCGCCGTCGACGCGCTCGAGCAGGCGGTCGGCTCGGGTGCCCCCCTTGGCGAGGCGCTCGGACGGGCCCGCGACGCTGCGGTCCAAGGGCGCGACGCCACCATCCCCATGCTCGCCCGCAAGGGGCGGGCCAGCTATCTCGGCGAACGCAGCGTCGGCCACCAGGACCCCGGTGCCACCAGCGTCGCCCTCCTGCTCGAGGCGGCGGTGCGCGCCGCGTCCTGAAGGCAGCCGCACCCCGTTCTCCACCCACCGCACCGGAAGGAGCCGCCGTCATGACATCTGGGACATCCGCTCCGGGCGTCGGCATCGTGGTCGTCTCCCACAGTCGCGCGCTGGCGCGTGCAGCGCTGGGCCTGGCCGGCGAGATGCTGCACGGCCGGCACGTGAACATCGAGCTCGCGGCAGGTCTGGACGAGCACACCTTCGGCACCGACGCCGTCCGGGTCAAGGAGGCCATCGAGAAGGTCGACGGCCCCGCCGGGGTCGTCGTACTGATGGACCTCGGCAGCGCCGTCCTCAGCGCCGAGCTGGCCCTCGACCTGCTCGACGACCCGACCGCCCGCGACCGGGTGCTGCTCTCCTCGGCCCCGATCGTCGAGGGCCTGATCGTCGCCGCGGTGGCCGCCTCGGGTGGCGCCAGCCGGGCTGAGGTGGCCGCCGAGGCGCGGGCCGCGCTGATGGGCAAGGCCGCTCACCTCTCCGGGCCCGAGGACGACGTCGTACCCGACCAGCCCGCGCCGAGCCGCGAAGACGTCGTGGCGCGCTTCACCGTCGCCAACCATCACGGCCTGCATGCTCGTCCGGCCGCGCGCCTGGTCGGCGAGGTCGTCGGCCTCGACGCGGCCGTCTCGCTGCGCAACGTGACCACCGGGACCGGTCCGGTGCCGGCCGGCAGCCTGAGCCGGGTGGCCACCCTGGGTGCCCAGCACGGACACGAGGTCGAGATCCGCGCGACCGGTCCGCAGGCGCACGAGGCCGTCGAGCACCTGCTCTCGCTCGCCGCCCGTCGCTTCGACGAGGTCGACGACACCAGCCCCGTCCCGGCCCCGGACGCATCGACCGCCGGGGCCGGGCCGGTCGCCGCCTCGCCGGGCATCGCCATCGGTCCCGTGAGCCGACTGACCGCCCCGCCCGTGGACACCGACGACACCGAGGTCGGCGACCCGGCCACCGAGTGGCGGCGGGTGGCCGAAGCCGTCGCCGAGGTACGGCGCGACATCGAGCACCTGCGCGCCCTGACCGTGCGTGAGGTCGGGGTCGCCGAAGCCGGCATCTTCGATGCCCATCTCACCCTGCTCGCCGACGCCGAGATGCTCTCCGACGTCAAACAGCGGATCGGCGCCGGCGCCGGGGCCTTCGCCGCCTGGACCCTCTGCCTGGCCGACATCGAACGCCAGTGGGCCGAGCTCCCGGATCCCTATCTGCGCGAGCGCGCGGCCGACGTCAACGCCGTGGGTGAGCAGGTACGACGTGTGCTCGCCGGCGGCGCGGCCCAGCAGGCCGTAGCCGAGGGGGTGCTCGTCGCCCGCGACCTGACGCCGGCCGAGACCGCCGGCCTCGACATCTCGCTGGTCCGGGGGATCGTGCTCGCGGCCGGCAGCCCCACCTCGCACGCCGCGATCCTGGCCCGGTCGCGCGGCATCCCGCTCGTCGTCTCGGCCGGGCGGGAGATCCTCACCGTGGCCGAGGGCACCCAGGTCATCGTCGACGGCGGTGCCGGCGAGATCCGGCTCGACCCCGCTCCCGAGGTGGTCGAGGAGTACCAACGCCGCGCCCGCGACCTCGCCGAGCGACACGCCCGGCACCTGGAGCTGGCCAGCGAGCCCGCGCTCGCCCGTGACGGCACCCTGATCACGGTCGCGGCCAACCTCGGCTCGGTCGCCGACGCCCGGGCCGCCTTCGATGCCGGCGCCGACGGGTCCGGGCTGGTCCGCAGCGAGTTCCTCTTCCTCGGCCGCGGCACCGCCCCCGACATCGACGAGCAGGAGCAGGAGTACGCCGCGATCTCCGAGGCACTCGGCGGCCGGCGCAGCGTCGTCCGCTCGCTCGACGTCGGAGGGGACAAGCCCCTGCCGTACCTCCAGGTGCCGGTCGAGGCCAACCCGTTCCTCGGGTTGCGCGGCCTCCGGCTCGGGCTCGCCCGGCCCGGGCTGCTGCACGACCAGCTGGTCGCGCTGTGCCGGGTCGCGCGCCGCGCGCCCCTGGGCGTGATGTTCCCGATGGTCTCGACCGTCGGCGAGCTGCTCGCGGCACGGCAGATCCTGGTCGAGGCGGCCGGACCCGACGGCGTACCCGACGACCTGCGGATCGGGATGATGGTCGAGGTGCCGGCGGCGGCGCTGAAGATCGAGTCGTTCCTGCCGCACCTCGACTTCGTCAGCATCGGCACCAACGACCTCACCCAGTACACCCTGGCGGCCGAGCGCGGGAACCCCGCGGTTGCCGGGCTGTCCGACCCGCTGGACCCCGGGGTGCTCCAGCTCGTCGACCGGGTGTGCCAGGCCGCGCTGGGGCGGGTGGACATCGCAGTCTGCGGGGAGTCCGCCGGTGACGACGCCGCGATCGCGATCCTGGTCGGGCTGGGAGTGCGCGAGCTCAGCGTCGGCCCGCACGACGTACCCCGCGTGAAGGCCCGGGTCCGCGAGCTCGACCTCGACCTGTGCCAGGTCACCGCCAAGCAGGCCCTCTCGCTCGACAACGCGGCCGAGGTGCGCGAGCTCGTGGCGGCGAAGGTCGGCGGCGCCTCCATCGGCTGACCCGTTGTGCACGCCGGCGCCCAGGTGGACACTCGGTCTCGCGATTCCTCGGGACCCATCGAGTCTGCGAGGCCGCCATGGCTGCTGGGAAGGTTGCCCCCACGAGGGATGACCGGGTGCTGCCGTTCACCCGCGGGCTGTCGATCTTCATCGTGCCGTTCCTGGTCGTCGCGTGGGTGATCCTCTACCTCTTCCCCGGCCACACCGCACGGCTGTGGTCGTGGGCGATCCCGGCGCAGATGACCTCGATGGTGCTGGCCTCGGCCTACCTCGGCGGCGCCTACTTCTTCGTGCGGGTCGCCCGCGAGCAGGGGTGGCACCACACCGGCGCCGGCTTCCCGGCCGTGACCACGTTCGCCGGCCTGCTCGGCGTGGCGACACTGCTGCACTGGGACAAGTTCCTGCACCACCACGTGTCGTTCTGGCTGTGGGCGGGGCTCTACTTCACGACGCCGTTCCTGGTGATCGGGGCGTGGTGGGCCAATCGGAGGTACGCCGTCCCGCCGGGCGCCGACGACGTGCTGCTCCGGCCGGTCGAGCGGGCGGTGATCGCCGTGGTCGGCCTGGTGGCGCTGACACAGGGAGTCGTGATGTTCGTGGCTCCGAGCGCGGTGATCGACCTGTGGCCCTGGCCGCTCACCCCGCTCACCTGCCGGGTGGTCGCCGCCGTCTTCTGCCTGGGCGGCGCCGGTGTGAGCGCCTGGCTCGACCCTCGGTGGTCGTCGGTGCGGCTGATGCTCCAGGTCGAGGTCGTGATGCTCGTGCTGATCCTGGTCGGCGCGGTGCGGGCCCGCGGTGAGATGGTCGCGGGGCGCGCGCTGACCTGGCCACTGCTGCTCGGCACGCTGCTGATGCTCGCGGGCTCGGGCCGGCTGTGGCTCCGCTACGAACGGCCACCGCCTGCCTGACCTCAGGCCGGTGGCGGCAGCACCACCCCGAACCCCGCGACCGCCAGTCGGAGCAGCACCTGTCCCGGAGCGAGCAGGTCGGCGATCCGCGCCGCGCTGAGGACCTCGAGCTCGGCCAGCCGCGCGTCGTACGTCGCGGGCCCGGCGAGGCGCGCGGCCTGGAGCTCGACGGTGTTGTGCCACACCTTGGTGCGCGACTCGCGCAGGAAGCGCTTCGACGCGATCCGGTTGAGCGGCTGCAGCGCCCGGTCGAGCAGCGACCTCGCCGAGCGGGAGGCGAGCTCGTCGTCCTCGGCCGCGACCCGGCCGGCGAGCACCCCGTCGATGCGCTCGTGGTCGCGCCGCCGGCGCCCCATCAGGCCGGTGTCGGCGAAGTCGGCGTCGCTGATCACGGCCAGCAGGGCCTGCGGCAGGTCGTAGTTGACGTGCGCGTTGATGCCGAGCAGTACCAGCCGCAGGGCCGGCAGGTCCGCGGGCGCGTCGAAGGCGAGCCGCCACGGCCGGGGAGGCATCGCGCCACGCAGCTGGGTGTCCAGCGCGGTCACGTACAGCTCGGCGAACGCGACGTCCCACTGCTCGACCCACTCCGGGTCCTCGAACAGGCCGTCGTCGACGGCCTTCCCGACAGCCAGGGTGGTGCGCTGGTAGGTGCCCAGGAAGTCTCGCAGGTGCTCCTGCTCGGGGGTCAGTGCGTCCAGCCGGGACTGCATGACCCCGACGACGGCGGTGACGGCATCGGCCACGTCACCAGTGTCGCCACCCCGCGCAGTCGGCGCCACCCGAAGGCGGCAGCGGCAAGCAACCCAGGCTGGAGTACAAATCTGCCCATCTGGGTACTCCGACTCAGCAACAGGACCGCCGGGTGGGTGGCCCCTTCCCTGCACATCTCACGGAGACGCAGTCGTCTGTGGTGCCCGCTCCGGGGTTCGGCCCCTACGCGCGCTCGGACCCGGTCGGCTCCAGGTCGTCGTGCACGTGGTGGCCCACGCCGCGGTCGGGACGGGTGATCAGGAAGAAGATCGCGCCGACCAGTGCGATCACGATCATCACCACCAGCGTGATCCAGTCGATGTTGAAGTAGGCGCGTGGCGAGGACAGGCCCGTCGGCGCGACGATGTTGACGAGCATCAGCGCGAGGTACGCTGCAGCCGCGATCGAGACGGCCATGCCCCAACGCCCGATCTGGAAGCGGCCCTCGGGCACCCAGCCGCGGGACCGGGCGACGATCGAGCCGACCACCGTCATGAGGAACGACAGGTAGATGCCGCTGACCCCGAACGAGACGAGGGCGACCAGCGCGTTGACCCCGCCGGGGTAGGTGAAGAACAAGATCTTCTTGTCGTTGGCGGGCGAGGCGAAGACCAGGAGCACGAACAGCACCGTGACGAAGGCCCCGCCCAGCAGGGCGTTGACCGGAGTGCCGAAGCGGGCGTGCACGCGCGAGATCCAGGAGGCGCCGGGGAGGGCGCCGTCGCGGGCGTAGGAGAAGGCGAGCCGGCTGCCGGCGCCCTGGATCGACGTACCACAGGAGAAGAACGCGAAGACGATCATCAGCAGCAGGAAGT
>JAWWPM010000247.1:0-3441 GCA_033854915.1 Nocardioidaceae bacterium | reverse complement strand
CCAGACGTACCAAGGGTCGGTTACTGAGCGAACTCGCCGACGTGGAAGCTGTTGGAGTCGTGCCAGATCACGAAGTGTCCGGCGACGACCGGTGCCCGCGGATCGGAACGCACGTCACCCAGCTCGGCCAGCACTCCGGTGCTCAGATCGAACCGATAGGTACCGAGCGCCTTCGGTGTGACCGGGTCCGAGCCGATGAACGCCAATATCCCGTCGCTCATCATGAGATCGAACGCGCTGTCCGTCCGCACATGCAGGACCAGTCGGCTAGAACCGTCGACCACGAGTACCTCGTTCGTCGCGGAATCTCCGGTGCCGCACTGCTCGGTGAACGCCAGCAGACCGCCCGTGACGGCGACCTGCTGGAGCTCACCACCGTACGGAGAGACGGTGCAGCCGTCTCCCAGCGGGAGTCGGAAGCTGGGGATCTGGCCGCCGTCGGTGCTCCCGAGGAAGCCGCGACCGTCGGGCGTCACCCATCCGGCGGCACCATCGGAGACCGAGGCCCCGGCGGTGAGGCTCGCGACCGTGCTCACCTGCGTCGGGTCGTCGAGCGGGGTCGAGTGGAACGGGTAGACCGGCGGCGCCGTCAGGTCGTTCGACGGGTGCTGGAACTGCATCCCGGGGAACCAGAGCCGGTCGCCACTGACCCAGGCATGATCCCGCTTGTCGCCGGTGGCCGGCCCAGGTTTGCTGTGGTCGAGGACCAGCGGCTGGTCGTGCGCTCCGGCCAGGTCAGTGACGTGGATGCCGACGTCACCCTGACGGACGACGGGCGAGCTCGGGACCCACAGGAGCCGTCCGTCGCCGACGAACCACGGGACCCAGAAGATGGGCGCCGAGCCGTTTGTGGTCGGCGGCGCCGGCGTCCGGGCCGAGCTGGTGGTGGCGGCCGGGCCGGCAAGGACATCGGCGAGCACCGGAGACGTGTCGCCGGCCGCACGCCGGACGACGATCAGCCGCCCTTCGGCGTCGATGTCGGAGTACTCCGCGAACGCCGGGTTGGGGATCCCTTGCTGCTGCTCCTGTCGTGTTCCGGGCTGCTCATCGACGGCCTTCACCGAGTAGTGGATCTCGCGGAAGCCGGGGACGGACCCGGCCGGCACGGCATCGCTGGGCGAGACGACCTGGCCGTACCGGTACGGCGCGGCCGGCTGCGGCGACGCATCGTGCCCGCCGCGGGTCAGCCCGAGACCGGCACCGGTCACCGCGACCACGGCCAGGGCCGCGCCGGCGGCCACGAACGACGTACGGCGGCGCTGCCGGCTCTGCGCGAGCCGGGTGATGTCATAGGCCCGATGCGGCTCCGGAGGCGCCGAGGCCACCGCGCTCTCCATCAGGTCGGTCAGGTTGCGGGGCATCGTCACTCCCTCCCGCTCACGAGCAGATCGTCATCGGTCTCCCGCGCGAACGCGGCCTGCAGCGTCTCCAGCCCACGAGCCGTCTGCGACTTCACGGTGCCCTCGCTGCACCCCAAGGCCGCCGCCACCTCGGCCACCGACAGGTCGTCGTAGAACCGCAGCACCAGGCACGCCCGCTGCCGCGGCGCCACCTGCGCCAGACAACGCCGCAACAGGTCACGGTCCGCACTCCGACCCGCCGCGTCCTCACCGTCGAGCCGGTCGACCACCGAGTTCACCGGCACCTCCGTGCTCGACCGACGCCGCTTCGCATCGATCACCACACTCACCACCGCCTTGCGGGCATAGGCATGAGCCTCACCCTCACTGCGCAACCGCGGCCAGTGCCGATACACCCGCACCAACGCGTCCTGCACGTAGTCACTGGCCAACGACCAGTCCCCACACATCAGGAACGCGACCCGCCGCAACCTCGCCTGGTGGGCCACCACGAAGGAGGTGAACTCCTCCGAGTCCCGTCTGGCCATCGTCGTCCTTCGTCGTCCGAGAGTGTTGTCACCGATCTCAACGAGGCGGGAGGCCATCGGGGTTGCACGGTCAGCCCGAGAGGTTGGTCGCCGCCTCGTGACACAGTGCCAGCGCCTGGCGGGCCCACGTGGGCGACGCACCGGCCAGCCCACAGGCGGGGGTGAGCACCAGGCGGTCGGACACGGTTTCCGGGTCGAGACCGGTCATGTCGAGCCAGCGCAGCACCTGCTCGGTGAGGCCGGTCGCGGTCGGCGGATGCGCGGGCTCGAGCGAGGGTACGACGCCGAGCGCCACCGTCTCCCCCGCGTCGAGCGCCTCGGCGAACACGTCCATGTCTCCTGCATCGAGCTGCTCGAGGTCGGCGCTCAGCCCGCGCGCACCGGCACCCCGCAGCAGCTGCCACGGCACCCCCGGCGCGCACGAGTGCACCCACGGCTCGATCCCCGCGGCACCCAGCACCCACTCCAGCGCGTCGGAGGCCTCCGGCGGGTGCACGACCCGGTGCCGACCGAAGCCGGATGCGGTGGGCACCGACCCCGAGAGCACCGCCGGCAGGGACGGCTCGTCCACCTGGACCACGATCCGGGCCGCACCCACTCGCCCGCGTACGTCGTGCAGATGGTCGGCTATCCCTTCGGCCAGCGCCTGCGCCAGCTCGCGGCGCGCACCGTGGTCGGCCAGGATCTTGTCGCCCCGCGGACGCTCGACCGCGGCGGCCAGCGTCCACGGCCCCGCAACCTGGATCTTGAAGACGCCCTCGAGCTCCTGGGCCTGGTCCTCCAGCGCGTCGAGGTCCTGCAGGAGCAGCGACTTCGCGCGGCGGTGGTCGATGCCGGGCCGGTCGGTCAACCGCCAGCCGGCCGGCTGCAGGTCGAAGCCGAGGTCGCCGATCATCGCCAGCGCACGGCCGACCATGGTGGCGCCGGGCCCGCGCGCCGGCAGCTCGGGGAGGTGCGGCAGCTCGGGCACCTCGCCGAGCACCACCCGCACCGCCTCGGCGTAGTCGCGTGCGTCGTCGCCCGGCCAGGAGCCGATCCCGGTCGCGGTCGTCACGCCTCGACGCCCATGCGGCTGGTGGCCACGATCGTGGCCGAGCCCAGCACCCGGGTGCCGTCGTACAGCACCGCGGCCTGGCCCGGGGCGATCCCCTGCGCGGGCTCCAGCAGCTCGATCCCGACCCGGTCGTCGACCACCGTGACCCGGGCGCGGTGCTCGGCTCCGTGGGCGCGCAGCTGCACGCTCCCCTCGAAGGCGTACGACGTGAGGGCGGCGCCGCACCAGCGCGGCCGATCCGCCTCGATCCGGTCGACGGTCAGTGCGTCTCGCGGGCCGACCGTGACCGTGCCGGAGACCGGCTCGATGTCGAGCACGAACCGTGGCTTCCCGTCGGCCGCAGGAGTGCCGAGCCGGAGCCCGCGCCGCTGACCGATCGTGAAGCCGTAGGTGCCGTCGTGGCGCCCGAGCTCCGCGCCGGACGCAGCGTCGACGATCGCCCCGCCGTGGTTGGGCGCCCGCTCCCCCAGCTTCTCGCGCAGCCAGCCGGCGTTGTCGC
>JAWWPM010000246.1:0-2763 GCA_033854915.1 Nocardioidaceae bacterium | reverse complement strand
ACCTCGTCGGCGATCGGGAAGTGCAGGTGCGGGTTGACGTTGGCGACGGGCCGGAACCTGGTCGAGTTGTGCTCCACGATCGGCAGCAGGTCCTCGAACCGCTGGTAGCCGGTGGCCTTCGGGGAGTACTCGCAGAACAGCAGCGCATGGTCGACGCCCTGCTCGGCGAACAGCTCGTCGAGCCGCTCCGGACGGGGTACGCCGTTGCGGTCCCAGAGGTCCTCCAGGATCCCCTCCGGACCGAAGTCACGCGCCCACGCGATCCAGGCCGGCGCGAGCGATCCGAGCACGGGCACGTGGACGTGGGCGTCGACGAGGACATGTCCGTCGAGCATCAGCTCCCCCTGACCAGCTCGGTGTCGGTGCCGAGGTCGCCGACCTTGCTGGCGCCGCCGGGGTTCCCCAGGGGAGCGTCCCGCCCCGGGAGCAGCTCGGTGAAGAAGGCCGCGTTGTCCGCGACGTGGTCCTCGTCGCCGTCCAGCACCCGGCGGTCCTGGCTGATCGCCTCGACCGGGCACACCGGCTCGCAGGCGCCGCAGTCGATGCACTCACCGGGGTTGATGTAGCTCTTGCGCTCGCCCTCGTAGATGCAGTCCACGGGGCACTCCTCGACGCAGGCCTTGTCGTTGACGTCGATGCAGGCGCTGGCGATCACGTAGGGCATGGGTCCTTCCCTCAGGCGGGTTCGGGCGTCGGGTCCAGCTGGGCGGCCACCTGGTCGGGACTGTCGGAGAGCAGGCCGCGCACCTTGAAGCGCTGGAGCTTGCCGGTCGCCGTCTTCGGCAGGTCGTCGACGAACAGCACCTGGCGCGGCGCCTTGAAGTGGGCCAGCCCGTCCCGGCACCAGGCGACCAGCTCGGCCTCGTCGACACCGTCGGCGACGACGACACCGACCGGTTTGTCGATACCGTGCTCGTCTGGCACACCGACCACGGCGGCCTGCTGCACCGCCGGGTGGGCCAGGAGCCGCGACTCCACCTCCGCGGGCGAGACCCAGATGCCGCCGGCCTTGAGCATGTCGCTGTTGCGGCCCAGGCAGGTGTAGTAGCCGTCCGCGTCGCGCACGTAGGTGTCGCCGGTCGAGAGCCAGGTGCCCTGGAAGACCTGGCGCGAGGCGTCGGTACGGCGCCAGTAGCCGAGCGCGATCGACGCACCGCGCACGTGGAGGGCGCCGGGCTGGCCCGGTGCGGTCACCACCCCGTCTGCGTCGCGGATCTCGATGTCGTACCCGGGCACCGGCACCCCCGTCGTACCGGGACGGACGGCGCCGGGCCGGTTGGACAGGAAGATGTGCAGCGCCTCCGTCGAGCCGATCCCGTCCAGGATGTCGACCCCGAACCGGGTGCGGAACCGCTCCAGCAGCGGCGCCGGCAGCGGCTCCCCCGCGGACGCCGCCAGCCGCACCGGCGCGAAGGTGTCGTCGGGCAGGTCGGAGGACGTGAGCGCCGCGAAGAAGGTCGGCACCGCGAAGAACAGCGTCGGCCGCTCGGCCGCGATCCGCTCGGCGACCACCTCCGGGCTCGGCCGGCGACGCTCGAGCACCGTGCGGGCACCCACCGAGAAGGGGAAGAACAGCGAGTTGCCGATGCCGTAGGCGAAGAACAGCTTGGCGACCGAGAGGGTCACGTCGTCCGGCCGGATCCCGAGCACCTGGTGGCCGTAGGTCTCGCACACGTGGCGGACGTTGGCGTGCCGGTGCATCGCGGCCTTCGGGCTCCCGGTCGTGCCGGACGTGTAGAGCCACAGGCACCAGGAGTCGGGGTCGGTCGCGACCGGCTCGCGATGGGTGGACGATCCCGTGCCCACGAACGCTTCCCACGTGTGCAGGGTCGCGTGCGCAGGCACCTCGAGGTCGGCCTCGCCGTGCAGCACCACGTGCTCGACCTCGGGCGCCATCGCCAGCGCACCGGAAACTGCCGCGACGTGCTCGTGCGTCGCCAGCACCGCGCGGGCCCCGGAGTCGGCGAGGATGGTGCCGAGCTCGACGCCGGTGAACATGGTCGACACCGGCACGGCGACCAGCCCGGCCCGGAACGCGCCGAGGATGGCAGTCAGCATCTCGACGTCGTCGGACATCTCCAGGAGCACCCGGTCGTCACGGCGGAGTCCGAGCCCACGCAGGGCGGCGGCCACGTCCGCCACGCGCTCGTCGAGCTCGGCATAGGTCAACGACTCACGCGACCCGGTGACGGCGACCCGGCCGCCTCGGCCCTCGGCCAGGTGCCGGCCGACGAGGTACGTCGCGGCGTTGAACGGCTCGTCCGTGGTCGCCACGTCACACCCGCCGCTCGTCGAAGCTGCCGCGCTGGCCGCTTCCGAAGCGCCTGAGGGCGCCGTCGGGGCCGGACGCGTTCGGCCGCACGAACACCCAGTTCTGCCAGGCGGTCAGCCGCCCGAAGATCTTGGTCTCGAGGGTCTCCGGGCCGACGAAGCGCAGGTTGGCCTCCATGCCGGTCAGCGCGTCGGGCGAGAGCGAGGCGCGCTCCTCGAGCACGATCCGCAGCTCCTCCTCGAAGTCGATGTCGTCGAGCGCGAGGGTGACCAGGCCCAGGTCGTCGGCCGCCGCGGCGTCGAGCCGGTCGCCGATCGCGCCGCGGGCCGCCTCGAGCAGGTCGTCGCGGCCGTGGAACCGGGCGGCCAGCCGGCTCAGCCCGTTGCCCATCGGGTAGCGGCCGTCGTTCCCCGGGGTCAGCGCGATCACCGCCGGGTCGGCGTCGGGGTCGACGTCCTCGAAGACGCCGTCGAGCATGTACTGCCGGTCCG
>JAWWPM010000245.1:0-3496 GCA_033854915.1 Nocardioidaceae bacterium | reverse complement strand
TACGCAGCTCCTCGAACGGCAGCCGGGAGGTGTGGGTGGTGCGCGTGCCGTCGTCCGGCAGCAGGTACCACATCGGGTTGCGCAGGGTGGGCGCGTAGTAGTCGTTCGAGCCGAACACGAACACGCCGGGCACGTCGAGCAGCGGACCGAACGCGGACAGCACGACCGGCACCGAGTCGGGGTGGGCGAGGTTGTCGCCGGTGTTGACCACCAGGTCCGGTTCCAGCGCCGCGAGCGACCGCAGCCACTGCTGCTTGCGGTCCTGCGTCGGGGTCAGGTGCAGATCACTGACGTGGAGCACCCGGATCGGACGGTGCCCGGGCGGGAGGCACGGGACCTCCACCCGGCGGAGCGCGAAGCTGCGGACCTCGATCCCCGCGGCGTACGCGATGCCGGCCGCCCCGGCCAGCATCCCCGCCGCCGCGGTCCTGGTCAGGAGGGATGTCCGCGCGCTTCGCATCGGGCAAGGCTGCCACACTGACCCCATGAGTGAGCTCAAGGACCGACTGCGCAGCGACCTGACCGCGGCGATCAAGGGCCGGGACCAGCTGCGGTCCTCGACGCTGCGGATGGTGCTGACCTCGATCACCAACGCGGAGGTCTCCGGCAAGGAGGCCCGCGAGCTGAGCGACGACGACGTGCTCGGCGTGCTGACCTCGGAGTCGAAGAAGCGTCGCGAGGCCGCGGAGGCGTTCGCGGACGCCGGCCGCACGGAGAGCGCCGAGAAGGAGCGCGCCGAGGCAGCGGTGATCGCCGACTACCTGCCGGCCCAGCTCAGTGACGCCGAGATCGCGGACCTGGTCACCAGCACGATCGCCACGTTGGGCGTCGGCGACGAGGGAATGCGCGCCATGGGCAAGGTGATGGGTGCCCTGCAGCAGCAGACCAAGGGTCGCGCGGACGGCGGAGTGGTCTCCGCGGAGGTACGCCGGCAGCTCGGCTGAGCGTCACCGGTCGGGTGACCCCCGGCCGTCGGTCAGTGTGGTCTCGGCCCCGGTGAGTGGTGCCCGTGGGTGGGCCTGGTGGGCTGCGTGCTCGGCGGCGGACTGCTCGGCTGGTTGTAGTTGGCGCCGTTCGACGGGTAGATCGTGACCGTCGAGCCCTGGGGCAGCAGGCTGCCGCCGTCGGGGTTCTGGCCGGCGATCACCCCGGGTGCCCGTCGCGAGTCGATCGCGGAGCCCACCACCGGGTTGAACCCGGCCGCGCGCAGGGTCTGCATCGCCTGGTCGGTGGTCATGTCGACCGTGTTGGGCACGCCCTTGGTGTCCTGCGTGGTCGCGTTGGGCGAGGTGCCGGGCGGCGGGAAGTTGGCGTAGGGCAGCCACTTCGAGATCTCCTTCATCGCGTCGCCCCACAGCGGTCCCGCCACCGTCGACCCGAACGCCCGGCCGGCGTTGACGCCACCCACGGTCTGGAAGTTCAGGGTGATCGGGGTGCCCTTGCTGTTGGCGCCGGCCACCATCGCCACCGTCGCCAGCTTGGGGGTGTAGCCGTCGAACCACACCGCCTTGTTGTCCTGGATGGTGCCGGTCTTGCCCGCGGAGGGCTTGTCCAGGGCCAGCGCCTGACCGAAGCCACCCGGCTCCATCACGCCGCGCAGGATGTCGCTGACGGTGTCGGCGGTGTACTCGGACATCACGCGCTTGCAGGTGGGCTTGTACCGCTTGAACACCTTGCCGTCGCTGTTGAGGATCTCGGTGACCGGCTTGGCGTCGCAGTGCACGCCGCGGGCGGCGAACGTGGCGTAGGCCTCGGCCATCTCCATCGGGCTCACGCTGGGCACGCCCAGCGTGAAGGACGGGAGCCGCTCGGTGTTGGGCGAGGTGAGCTCGACGCCCATCTTCTTGGCCAGGTTGAACGGCTCGCAGAGGCCGGTGCGGCGCTCGAGCTGCACGTAGAAGGTGTTCACCGAGTCGCGGGTGCCCGTGTAGAGGTCAGGGGCCGGTGGCGCGGTGGTGGAGTTGCCGACCGGGTAGGGCGCCGGGTTGGAGTACATCCCCGTGCAGTCGGGGAACGAGTTCTGCGGGAGCACGATGTGGGTCGGCGACGGGATCCGGGTGGTCGGCGGGATGCCCTGCTCCAGCGCGCTTGCCAGCACGAACACCTTGAACGTCGAACCCGCTTGGAAGCCGCCGGAGTCTCCCAGCGACTGGGGTACGACGTAGTTGAGGAACGTCTGACCCAGCTTCTTCTTGCGGCCCATCGGCCGGGACTGGCTGATCGCGCGGACGTTGCCGGTGCCGGGCTCGACCATCGCCAGGGCCCCGATCGCCTGGTCGGTCGGGTGGACGTGGGCGGTGACCGCCTTGCGGGCCGCATCCTGGAAGCGCAGGTCGATCGTGGTCTTGATGGTGAGGCCACCGCTGTCGATCAGCTGGCGGCGGTCGTCGACCGTCTTGCCGAGGGACGGGTCGGACAGCAGGTAGCGCAGCACGTAGTCGCAGAAGAACGGGGCGACCGAGGACACGCAGCCGTTGCGGGTGCGGGTGACGCTGAGGCCGAGGCCGCCGGCCTCGATCTTGTCCGCGTGCGCCTGGCTGATGATCTTGAGCTGGGCCATCCGGTCGAGCACCACCTTGCGGCGGGCCTTGGCGACCTCCGGGTAGGTGGTGGGGTCGAACCCGACCGGGTTCTTGACCAGGCCGGCGAGGAGCGAGGACTCCTTGAGGTTCAGGTCCTTGGCGTCCTTGCTGAAGTAGTGCCGGGCCGCCGCCTGGATGCCGTAGGCGCCGTCACCGAAGTAGGCGAGGTTGAGGTAGCGCTCGAGGATCCAGTCCTTGGAGTAGTTCTGCTCGAAGGCGATCGCGTGCCGGAGCTCCTGGATCTTGCGCTGGTAGGTGTTGGCGGTGGCGGCCTTGCGCTCCGCCTCGGTGCGCGCCTGCGCCAGCAGGGTCATCTTCGCCATCTGCTGGGTGATCGACGAGCCGCCCTGGGTGCCGCTGCCGGAGGTCTGGTTGTTCACGAACGCACGCAGTGTCCCCTTCACGTCCAGCGCGCCGTGCTCGTAGAAGCGGTAGTCCTCGATCGCGATGATGGCCCGCTTCATGATCGGCGAGACCCGGCCCAGGGGGACGTTGACACGGTTCTCGTCGTAGAACGTCGCGATCTGGTTGCCGTTGCGGTCCAGGACCCGGGTGCGCTGGGCCAGCGGGTCCGCCTTCAGTTCCTCGGGAAGGTTCTGCATCGACCGGGCCGTGGCGCTGGCGCCGTACCCCACTGCGCCGACGAGGGGGATCACCAGACCGGCAGCCAGTACGCCGAGAACCGCAGAAACCGCCACGATCACCCCGAGGTGCGAGAGAACGGTGCCGAACGTGAGATGAGGTCGGCGACGCGGCATACCACAATCCTAGGGGGAGCGGGGGTAAATCCTGCCGCTTGGGGGGACGGATCTAGTCATTTCGGACTATAAGAGATTGCCCCACCCGGGTCTGTTTCGAATCCCGACTTCTCTCTAATCTAAAGATGGGTTGAAAACGGACGTATTGGGACGAGC
>JAWWPM010000244.1:0-10720 GCA_033854915.1 Nocardioidaceae bacterium | reverse complement strand
CGACATCTGCTCAGACGACGACAGCCCCCGCTCCTGCGTCCGTGCAGGTCAGGGGCTGTTTTCTCTGGTGGGCGATACTGGGATCGAACCAGTGACCTCTTCCGTGTCAGGGAAGCGCGCTACCGCTGCGCCAATCGCCCATGGGTCGGGTTTGTGTCGAGGTGGGTACGGGATTTGAACCCGTGTAAACGGATTTGCAGTCCGTTGCCTCGCCTCTCGGCCAACCCACCGCGAGATGGGCTCGAGACCCTCTCCGAGCGGACGACGAGGCTCGAACTCGCGACCTCAACCTTGGCAAGGTTGCGCTCTACCAACTGAGCTACGTCCGCTTGCTTCCCAGGCACCCGAAGGCTGTCCCGGAACGCGAACAGAACCATAGCCGATGGCCACAGGAGCACCAATTCGGGTGGGGCGCCGGTAGTTTCGCTGCATGCGGACCTGGGTGAACGGCGACCTCCTGACCGATCCCGGCGCGCCCGTGGTGGGCGCGACGGACCACGGCCTGACCGTGGGTGACGGTGTCTTCGAGGTGCTCAAGGTGGTCGACGGGCGGCCCCTGGCCCTCGACCTGCACCTCGCCCGGATGACCCGATCAGCGGCAGGGCTGGGCCTGCCTGACCTCGACACCGACGCCGTACGCCGCGGGGTCGCGGCCGTGATCGAGGGCGAGGCGCTTCCGCTGGGCCGGGTGCGCGTCACCTGGACCGGTGGGCCCGCGCCGCTGGGCTCCGACCGTGGCGACGGTCCGCCCTCCCTCGTGGTGGTCGCGGCACCGATGAACCCCTGGCCCGAGACCGCCGCCGTCGCCACCGTGCCATGGCCGCGCAACGAGCGCGGCGCGCTGTCGGGCCTCAAGACCACGTCGTACGGCGAGAACGTCCGCGCCCTGGCCCGGGCCCGCGAGCGCGGGGCCAGCGAGGCGATCTTCGCCAACCTGCAGGGCCAGCTCTGCGAGGGCACCGGCACCAACGTGTTCTACGTCCTCGACGGCGAGCTCCGGACGCCCACGCTGCACAGCGGCTGCCTGGCCGGCATCACCCGCCACCTGCTGCTCGAGTGGTACGGCGCGGTCGAGGTCGACGCTCCGATCGACGAGATCCTGCACGCCAGCGAGATCTTCCTGACCTCCACCACCCGCGACGTGCAGGGCATCCACCGCTGGAACGACCGCGAGCTCGCCGCCCCGGGCCCGGTCACCACCGAGGCCATCAAGGTCTGGCACGAGCGCGAGCCCGAGCTGCTCGGCCCCTGACCCGGCGCGGATGTGGCCGCCCGGCAGGCGTGCGCTAAAGTCTGCGTCCGCAGTCAGAGCGCGTCCCAGACGCGTCTCCCGGGGCGATTGGCGCAGTGGTAGCGCGCTTCGTTCACACCGAAGAGGTCACTGGTTCGAACCCAGTATCGCCCACCCGACGGGACACAACCCCTGGCCCAGAAGGGTCTGGAGCCGGCTCCCGGCGAGGTCTAGTGTCCGCCGCGTAGAGGCCGGGTGAGCAACAACGGGGGACCCGGCATTGTGTGCTCCGCGTGCAGCCTCCGGGAGGCGCGGAGCACACGCATGTGTGGCCCCCGTGGCCCGGACGGGCTCTGTCGGTGCGGCCGCCGGCGGTCCTAGCCTGAGTGCCTCCCCCGGCGTTCCCCGATGCTTTGGGAGACTGCGCCCCGCCGGGCCTATCCCCGTAGCCGGCGGGGCGTCCCCCACCGTTGACCCGTGGCCCATCGGGGTCTGTGACAACGGACCCAGCAGGACTAGCGTGCGCCGCGAAGAGCCCGGTTTGCGCGGGGACGCTCACCGGGGTTTGGCGCCCCGCCGGCCTTGAGCCGCGCGGGGCGCATCAGCTTTCGTGGCGCTCAGCCGCGGGCCAGCGGGATGTCGTAGGACAGCTCCGTGGCCACCGCGGTGTCGAGCTCGGCGGAGCCGTTCCCGAGGTCCTTCCAGCCGGTCGGCAGGCTGGTCGGGTGGTAGCCGGCGGGCCAGGTGGCGGTGACCTTGAGGGTCTCGGGCACGACGGTGTCCTGCGGGTCGACGTCGAGCCCGTAGGTGAGCACGCCGTTCGCATCGGCCTCCGCGGCCCGCGGCACGGTGTAGCTGAGGTCGAGGGTCGCGGACTCCCCGGAGTTGAGCATCAGCGCACTTTGGAAGTAGCGCCGGTTGTGCACCCCCACGACGTGGGGCAGGTGGATGACGGGTTGGTACGGCGCGCCGTTCAGGGTGACCCCGGTGGGGTGCGCCTTGTTCGGCAGGAACACCCCGAGGAACGCCTTGAGGTAGCGCGTCGTGTAGCCGATCTTCGGGTCCGGCACCGGTAGGGCGTAGGGCGGGGCCTGGTTGTCGACGACCACGTGCAGGTGCACCCTGGCGCTGCCGTCGGCGTTCAGCTTCACCTGCGAGGTGATCGAGCGGTGCTGCCAGTAGTCGGTCTTGCTGCCGTTGAGGTTCTGCGAGAAGACGCCGATGTAGTCGCGTGCGGTGGGGCTCAGGTCACCGGACAGGCCGACCTTGGCGAAGTGGTTCTGCACCTGCGGGTTGCGGAAGTAGGTGAAGAAGTGGCGACCGTCCGCGGAGTCGACGAGGGCCTTCAGCTTGTCCGACATCTTGCCGCCCTCGAAGAACTTCTGGCGGAAGGCCGGCACCAGCTCGGCGTTGAGCTGGTGACGCACGTCGATCGAGGCGAAGTCGCCATAGCTACCGGCCAGGGTCTGCACGAGGTTGGCGCCCGTGATCGTCCCGAAGTGGGGCAGGTCCACCGGCCCGGTGATGGTGAAGATGTTGGCAAGGGCCTGCAGGTCGACCGCGATGACGCCGTCGACGTGCTGCCGGGGGAAGACCTTCGAGTAGCCGCGCAGGAGCTCCTCGCCGGAGACCGACCACCACGGGGAGAACGTCGCGTTGACGACGCGGAGCGGTCCGCCCTTGTGGAAGATGTTGCCGGGAACCGGCTTCCAGTTCTGGTAGTAGCCGTGGCCGTTGATGTCGTCGACGTTGAGGGTGCTGCCGAAGCTCGCCTTTCCCTGGTCGAAGCGGATCGTGGTGAACGACAGGGCACCGCCGCCGGAGTAGCGCAGCTCGGCGGGGTTGAGCATCGCCAGCAGGTAGGTGCGTGGTCCGTCGGCGCCGACCAGGGAGGGCAGGGACTGCACCAGCGGCCCGGCCTTGGCATAGCTCTTCTTCACCGGGTCGAGGTAGCCCAGGGCGGTGTTCTTCGCGTTCCTGGCGGCGTCACCGACCACCGGGGTGGACCCGTGCACCTGGTCGAGGTCGGCCAGCGCCTGGTCGAGGTGCTGGCCGATGGTCGCGGTGCCGTTCACGACCTGGCCGAGGACCTTCAGGTCGATCCGCTGTCCGCGGACCAGGGTCGAGCTGTCGCCGGAGACCAGGGGATAGAGCTGGACCCCCATCTCGGCGACCGACGTGGTCTCCGACAGTGCGTCGATCAGGTGCCGCGCGTCGTGCACGGCGCCACCGGCGACCGGGACCGCCGACCACACGTCGCCGCCCAGGCCGTTCGCGCTGGCGTCGGCCTTGTCGACGTGGGCTCGAGCGCTGCGGACGTCCGCCCGCGCGGTCGGCAGGTCCTTCGCGGACAGGGCGGCCTTCGCCGCGGTGAGGTCGGCCTGCGCCAGCTTGGCCTCGCTGCGCGCGGTCAGCAGTGGCCGGGCCAGCAGCACCAGCACCACGGCGACGACGACCAGCAGGAAAACGACCAGCGCGAAGATCCGCCCGCGTGACATCCGGCGCCGGCCCCGGGGCCGGGCGCCGCGCACGGTCTTCTCGGGTACGTCGGCACCCGAGGTCGGAGTCACGCTCACGGCACGAGTAAACAGGGTCGCGGGTCGTCGCGGCCGGTAATGCAGGCGAAGGGACCGCTGGCCGGTCGATACCATCGGCCCGGTCCACCCGTCGTACCACCGAAGGAGCAGTCGTGCCCGAGCTGAAGATCGTCCTCACCCACGCAGATGCGCGTGAGGAGCGGACGGTCACGACGGGCACCAAGGCCTGGGAGCTGTACGCCGACCGGCCCGAGGTGATCGCGGCGCGGATCGGCGGCACCCTGCGAGACCTCGCCCACGAGCTGGCCGACGGCGACGAGGTCGAGGCAGTTCCGGTCGACTCGAAGGACGGCCGCGACATCCTCCGGCACTCGACCGCGCACGTGATGGCCCAGGCCGTCCAGCAGCTCTGGCCCGACGCCAAGCTCGGGATCGGCCCGCCGATCGAGAACGGCTTCTACTACGACTTCGACGTCGCCACCCCCTTCGTCCCGGAGGACCTCGACAAGATCGAGACCGCGATGCGCAAGATCATCAAGGAGGGACAACGCTTCTCGCGGCGGCCGATCAGCGACGCCGAGGCCCTCGACGAGCTCCAGGACGAGCCCTACAAGGTCGAGCTGATCGGGCTCAAGGGCTCGGGCCACGACGAAGCGGCCGAAGGGGCCTCGGTCGAGGTCGGCGCCGGCGAGCTGACCATCTACGACAACCTGCGCCGCGACGGCGAGCTGGCCTGGAAGGACCTCTGCCGCGGCCCGCACCTGCCCACCACCAAGCGGATCCCGGCGTTCAAGCTGATGCGCACCGCGGCGGCGTACTGGCGGGGCAACGAGAAGAACAAGCAGCTCCAGCGCATCTACGGCACTGCCTGGGAGACCAAGGAGGCGCTGGCCGAGCACCTCCACCAGCTGGAGGAGGCCGAGAAGCGCGACCACCGCAAGCTGGGCCGTGAGCTCGATCTCTACTCCTTCCCCGAGGAGCTCGGCCCCGGGCTGGTCGTGTTCCATCCCAAGGGCGGCGTGATCCGGCGGGTGATGGAGGACTACGTCCGCCAGCGCCACATCGAGGAGGGGTTCCAGTACGTCAGCACCCCGCACATCTCCAAGGACGGGCTGTTCCACACCTCCGGGCACCTGCCCTACTACGCCGACACCATGTATCCGCCGATGGAGCTCGAGGGCGCGAAGTACCAGCTCAAGGCGATGAGCTGTCCGATGCACAACCTGATCTACCAGTCGCGCGGCCGGTCCTACCGTGAGCTGCCGCTGAGGCTCTTCGAGTTCGGCGGGGTCTACCGCTACGAGAAGTCCGGCGTCGTCGGCGGCCTGACCCGGGTGCGGGGGATGACCCGGGACGACTCGCACTCCTACGTCACCCCCGAGCAGGCCTCGGACGAGATCAAGCACCTGCTGAACTTCTGCCTCGGCCTGTTCCGCGACTTCGGTCTCGACGACTTCTACCTCGAGCTGTCGACCCGCGACGACAAGAACGCCGACAAGTTCCAGGGTTCCGACGAGGACTGGGTCACTGCCACCGCGGTGCTCCAGACCGCGGCCGACGAGTCCGGCCTCGACCTGGTCGACGACCCCGGCGGCGCGGCGTTCTACGGCCCCAAGATCTCGATCCAGGCCAAGGACGCGATCGGCCGCACCTGGCAGCTCTCGACCGTGCAGTACGACTTCGGCCAGCCGGCCGGCTTCGGGCTGGAGTACACCGCCTCCGACGGCTCCCACCAGCAGCCGGTGATGATCCACTCGGCGAAGTTCGGCTCCATCGAGCGGTTCATCGGCGTGCTGGTCGAGCACTACGCGGGGGCGTTCCCGCCGTGGCTGTCGCCGGTGCAGGTGCAGGGCATCCCGATCGCGGAGCGCCACAACGACTACCTGTACGACGTCGCGAAGCGCATGCAGGCACGCGGGATCCGGGTGGAGGTCGACGAGTCCGACGACCGGATGCAGAAGAAGATCCGCAACGCCCAGCTCCAGAAGGTGCCCTTCATGGTGATCGCGGGCGACCGCGACCTCGAGGAGGGCGCGGTGTCGTTCCGCTACCGCGACGGCCGCCAGGACAACGGCGTACCGATCGATGAGGCCATCGAGCGGGTGGCGGCTGCAGTGGCGTCGCGCGAGCAGGTGTGAGCCGTGCAGGTCGGCCCGGGGCGTCCTGACGCACTGGTCGACAGCGAGGACGGGATCGTCGTGCACGGCGCCGAGCCCGGTGCCGAGGTGGAGATCGAGGCGCGAGTCGAGCTCGGCGCGCTCGGGTGGACGTGTCGCGGAGTGTTCCGGGCCGATGCGCGCGGAGACGTCGACACCGGCCGCGACCCGAGCACGGGTGGTGACTACACGGGCGTGGATCCGTTCGGCCTGTTCTGGAGCGCCAACCCGGCCGACCGCCCCGACAAGTCCCGGCTCGAGCCGCTGCGCGTGCACGTCACCGCGACGAGTGGCGCCGCCCGCGCCGACGCGTCGTACCAGCGCGCCTGGACGCCGCCGGACGTGACCGTGACCGAGATCGAGCTGCCGGGCGTCGCGGGTCGCCTGCACCTGCCGGGCGGAGCGGACCGGCCGCCGGTCGTCGTGGTGGGTGGGTCCGACGGTGGGCTCGGCGGCCCCACGACCGCGGCCCTGCTGTCCGGGCACGGGGCGGCGGCCTTGTCGCTCGCCTACTGGAACCACTCCAAGACCCCGCCGGTCCTGCGTGACATCGACATCGAGGTGGTGGGCCGGGCCTGCGACTGGCTGCGTGCTCTCCCCGGCGTGCGCGACGAGCGACCGGCGGTGCTGGGGATCTCGCGCGGCGGCGAGCTGGCGATGCTGGCCGGCGCCCTGATGCCCGAGCGGGTCGGTTCGGTGGTCAGCATGGTGGGCAGCGCCCTGGTGTGGGGCGGTTTCGGGAACGGGGTGGACGACAACGACACGGCCTGGCGGTTCGAAGGACGTGCGGTGCCGCAGATGTGGGAGTACCCCGACGACGCCGACCGCGGGCTCGAGGACCCCGACCTGGTCGCGGCCGCGGAGATCGCCGTCGAGCGCGTCGACGGGCGGGTGCTGCTGACCAGCGGCGAGGACGACCAGATCTGGCGCAGCTCGCTCCTCAGTGAGTACGCCGTGCGGCGAGCGGCGCGGTACGCCGCCACCGACCGGGTGCAGCACGTCTCCTACCCCGACGCCGGCCATGCCTGCTCCGCGCCGCCGGGGTACGCCGTACCGATCGAGTCCGTGCACCCGGTCGCCGGCACCGTCGACACCCTGGGCGGCACCCGGGCCGGCAACAACGCGGCCCGGCGCGACTCCTGGCGACGGACCCTGGCCTTCCTCGGGCTCTGAGTCAGCGCACGCGCTTGGTGAACTTGCGACACGGCGAGATGAAGTCCTCGCCGAGGGCGGTCACGGGGTAGTCGACATCGCCCTCGTCGGCCCACCCTTGGCGGGTGTAGAACGCCTGCGCGCGGTCGTTGCCCCGGACCACGACCAGGAAGGCGACGTCGTGCCCGGCCGCGGCGATCTGCCGCTCGGCCTCGGTCAGCAGCAGCGCCGCGACCCCGCTGCCACGGAAGGCGCGGTCGACGTAGACCTGCTCCGCCTCGTCGTCGCAGACCATGACGAAGCCCGCGACCACCCCGTCGACCTCGGCGACGGTGGTCTCGTCGGTCTCGGCGATCCGCTGGGTCACGCGGTCGCGGAAGGCCTCCGGCGTGCGCCGCTCGGTCAGCCCGTCGGGCACCCGCCCGGGGTGTACGTCGTGCCAGCCCCGGTGGAACACCGCCGTCACCGCCTCGACGTCGTCGGCGGTGGCGGGGCGGAGGGTCGGTTCGCTCACGACGTCGAGCCTAGGGGCGCCGGCTGCACACAGCGGTACGTAGGTGTCGCCTGGTGACACCGTTTTACCGCTGTCATCCACAGGCCCGGGGCGACCCGTGGATCGGTGGCCGGTCCTCGGCGGAGTGTGGACGGATGGGACGAGTGGAGGAGTTGCTGGCGCGGCAGTCCGGTGTGGTGTCACGCCGGCAGTTGGTCGCGCTCGGCTGCGCGCCGAACGACGTACGTCGTCTGCTGCGCCGCCGCGAGCTTGTCATCTGCTCGCCGGGGATCTACCTCGACCACACCGGCGATCCGACGTGGCTGCAACGGGCCTGGGGAGCAGTGCTGGCCGTGTGGCCGGCCGCGCTGTGCCACGAGTCGGCACTGCAGGCGGCGGGCGCGGCCGGACGACGAGCGGCGGGGCCGCTGATCGATGTCGCGGTCGATCGCGGCCGATCGCCGGGCCCGCCTCCGGGTGTGCGCCTGCACCGGCTCGCCGATCTCGACGCCAAGGTGCTGTGGCAGCTGAGCCCGCCTCGCGTGCGGGTCGAGGAGGCCGCGATCGACGTCGCGTCGGAGACACGCGACTATTTCTCAGCGGTGGCGGTGCTCGCTGACGCTGTTCAGTCGCGACGAACGAGCGCCACACGTTTGGCGACGGCCCTCGACGGTCGGAGCCGGATCGCCAAGCGCGACTTCCTCGGCCAGGTGCTGGCCGATGTCGGCCAGGGTGCCTGTTCCGTGCTCGAGCACGGCTACCTCACCCGGGTCGAGCGACCGCACGGTCTGCCGACCGCTCGGCGACAGGTGCGCGACTCACCTCGTGGAGCCGTCTACCGCGATGTCGTCTATGTCTCCCTGGACCGGATCGTCGAGCTGGACGGCGCCCTCTTCCACGACAACGCCACCGACCGTGACCAGGACCTCGAGCGCGACCTGGACGTGGCCGTGCTCGGCCGGGTGACGGTGCGCGTGGGATGGGGCCAGGTGTTCCGCCGGCCCTGTCGCACGGCGCTGCGCATCGGTGGATGGCTGCGGGCAGCGGGCTGGGACGGTGTGCCGATGCGCTGCCCCGACTGTTGCGGCGACTGACGGCGGTACGCCGGTGTCACCAGGTGACACCGGGCTACCGCCATCACTGGTCCGGCCGCCTCCTACAGTGGCGCCATGGCCGACGACGTGGAGCACCAGGACGGCATCGGCGGCCCGGACGGGCTGGAGCGGCTCTGGACGCCGTACCGGATGGCCTACCTGCGCGGGGAGAACAAGCCGGCCGACCACACCGAGGGGGAGTGCCCGTTCTGCCGGATCCCCGGGCTCGACGACGACGCGACCACGCTCGTCGTACGGCGGGGTGAGCTGGCGTACGCCGTGCTCAACCTCTATCCCTACGCCCCGGGGCACCTCATGGTCTGTCCCTACCGGCACATCGCGGAGTACACCGAGACCACCGACGCCGAGGCGGTCGAGATCGCGGCGCTCACGAAGGCGGCCCTGCGCACGCTGCGGACCGTGTCGCACGCCGAGGGGTTCAACGTCGGGATGAACCAGGGCGCCGCGGGCGGCGCGGGCATCGCCGCCCACCTGCACCAGCACGTCGTACCCCGGTGGGTGGGCGACCAGAACTTCATGCCGGTGATCGGGCACACCAAGACCCTGCCGCAACTGCTGCAGGACACCCGCCGGCTCCTGGTCGAGGCGTGGGCGTGAGCGACCTGGCCGAGGACGCCGCGCTCGCGGCGAGCCTGGTCCGCGACGCGGGCCGCCTGGCCGCCCGGATGCGCGCGGAGGGGCTGACCACCGAGCAGAAGACCTCGGTCAGCGACGTGGTCACCGCTGCCGACAAGGCGGCCGAGCGGCTGATCACCGAGCGCCTCGCGCAGGAGCGCCCGCACGACGCGATCCTCGGTGAGGAGGGCACCGACCGGCCCGGTACGAGCGGTCGGACCTGGGTGATCGACCCCGTCGACGGCACGTGGAACTTCGTGCACGGACTCACCTGGTGGTGCTCGGCGATCGCGCTGCGCGACGCCGACGACGTACTGCTCGGCGCCGTCTACCACCCCCACGACGACCGGCTGTTCGTCGGCGGCCCGGCGCTGCCGTCGACGCGCAACGGCGAGCTGTTGCCGCCGATGGAGGACCGCTCGCTGGCCGAGTCGTGCGCCTCGACCTACCTGCACCCGCACTTCTACGACGGCGAGGTCGGCGCCGCGTTCGTGCGTGCCGTGTCCGGCGCCGCGACGCTGCGGATGCTCGGCTCCGGGACCATGGACGAGATGGCGCTCGCGCAGGGACAGATGCACGTGCGCTTCCAGCACACCGTGCGCGACTGGGACTGGTATCCCGGCGTCGCGATCGTGCGCGGCGCCGGCGGGGTGGCCCGGCGGGTGACGGCCGGCGGCGTGGAGTGGTCGGTGTCCGGCGTACCGACCGCGGTGGCGGAGGTCTGCGCCGCCCTCGAGGCGGAGTGATCCCGGCGCTCAGCCGACGAGGTGGGGGTGCTGCTCGCTGCGGCCCTGGAAGTCCAGGATCGCGGGGTTGCGGATCCGACCATCCTGGATCTCGATGGCGCGGCTGAGGGTCTCGTCCATCTCCCACGCCTCCGCGCCCTCGAGCACCGGGCGCAGGAACGGGATCAGCGCGTCGCTGATGTCCCAGGTCGCGGAGTCCCAGAGGTACGACGGTGTGTGGTCGACGCCGTAGTAGTGGACGTGGTCGCCGACGTCGAACATCGGCTCGTCGAAGGTGGTTGGTCGCGCCCATTCGAAGCCCATGCCCTCATCGCACGAGACGTCCACGATCAGGCTGCCTGGCTGGAACTGCGAGAGATCGTCGGTGCGCAGGTAGACCAGCGGATTGGCGGGGTCCTGGAGAGTGCAGTTGACGACCACGTCGCGTTCGGCGAGGAACGGCGCGAGAGGGACCCGGCCCCGCGCGGTGATCGCATGGCTGGGCCCGCCTGCCGGGTCGTGGTCGAAGTGGACGATGCGTACCGAGTGGATGGGCGAGGCCACCGCCGCGACCCCACGGGTCGTCAGCACGGCCACGTCGTGGATGCCCTGGGCGCTCAGCGCGGTCACGGCCCCACGTGCGGTGGCGCCGAATCCGATCACCGCGGCGGTCAGCCTTCGGCCGTAGTCGCCCGT
>JAWWPM010000243.1:0-13046 GCA_033854915.1 Nocardioidaceae bacterium | reverse complement strand
ACACCCCGGTCGGCCGGGTCGTCTACACCCAGTGGCTCGACGGCCGGGGCGGGATCATCGCCGACGTCACCGTCACCCGGCTGGCCGAGGACACCTACGTCGTGATCAGCGGCGACACCATCCATCGCCGGGTGCCGGCCTGGATCCGCCGGCAGGCCCGCGACGGCGAGCTCGTCGTCGTCACCGACGTCACCAGTGGACACGCCCTGCTGTCGGTCCAGGGGCCGAGGTCGCGCGAGATGCTGCAGCGCCTGAGCCCCGACGACTGGTCCGACGCCGCCTTCCCCTACCTCACCGCGCAGAAGGTCGAGCTCGGCTACACCCCGCTCTGGGCGTTGCGGGTGACCTACGTCGGCGAGCTGGGGTGGGACCTCCTGGTGCCCACCGAGTTCGGCGCCACGCTCTACGACCAGCTGCGCGAGGTGGGCACCGACCTGGGCTTCCGCCCGACCGGAGTGGGCGCGCTGGAGACGATGCGCCTGGAGAAGGCGTTCCGGGACATGGGCCACGACATCGACTCCACCGACACTCCGCTGGAGGCAGGGCTCGGTTTCGCCGTCGCCTGGGACAAGCCGGGTGGCTTCGTCGGACGAGACGCCCTGCTCGAGCAGCGCGAGTCCGGTCCGCCTCGGCGCCGGCTGGTCAACGTGCTCCTCAGCTCGCCCGACTTCGACCTGTTCGGCGACGAGCCGGTCTACTGGGACGGCGTCCCGGTCGGCCACGTCCGCAGCGGCGGCTTCGGCCACTCGCTCGGCGCCGCCTGCGGGATCGCCGGGATCGAGCGCGACGAGGCCGTCACCGCGACTGCCCTGGCCGCAGGCTCGTTCGAGATCGACATCGCCGGCACCCGGGTGCCGGCCCAGGTCTCGCTGAGGCCGTTCTTCGACCCGGAGCGGGCCCGCGTCCTCTGCTGATGACACGGCCGCGGGTTTCTCCTAAGGTGAGGCTGACTGGTCGTTCAGTCCTTCCTCAGATCGGACCCGCCATGGGCCGCCTCGGCTCCTCCCTCGCGCCGATGTCGATGGCGCTGTGCGTCGGCGTCCTCGCCGGTTGCGGAGGAGCGACCGACTCGACCGCTTCGGCCGTCGGGGCGGCAGCGGAGGCACCGACGACATCGGTGACCTCGGCGACGCCGTCGAGCCCGCTGCCACTCTCGGTCCTGGTCTTCAACGTGGAGTACGGCGGCACGCCGGCCACCGACGCCGTCATCGCCGATCTTCACGCGGACGTGGTCGGAGTCCTGGAGTCCTACAACCGGCTCCCGAAGATCGCGGCCGCGGCCGGCTACCCCTACTACGACGTCGGGCTGCAGATCCTGTCGAAGTACCCGATCCTCGAGCCGTCCGGCGCGCACGGTCTCTACGCCTACATCGAGGTGCGCCCCGGCCTGGCGGTGGCGATGGTCAACACCCACCTCGACTACGTGCACGACGGCCCCAACCGGCTCAACCGCGGCGCGTCGGTGGCCGACGTGCTGGCGACCGAGAAACAGGTCCGCCTCTCCACCATCCGCAAGCTTCTCCCGTCCGCGACCCACCTGCTGGGCGACGGATGGCCGCTGCTCCTGACCGGCGACCTGAACGAGCCGTCCCATCTGGACTGGACGGCGCAGACCGCGTCCCAGCACGGCGGCATCGGCCCGGTCGCCTGGCCGGTCAGCGAGGCGCTCACGTCGGCGGGACTGCACGACTCCTACCGGGAGGCGCACCCGAACCCGGTCACCGACCCCGGCGACACCTGGGGACACGTCGCCGGGAGCCACGGCACGCCACGCCGGATCGACTATGCCTACGTCGGCGGCCCGGTGGATGTGGGCAGCAGCCAGGTCGTGGGCGAGCGAGGCGGGCTGGGCGTCGACCTCGGGTATCCGAAGTGGACCTCCGACCACCGGGCCGTCCTCTCCCACCTGACCCTCACGCCCGCGCCGATCCCGACCACCGTCGCTCTGTCGAGCCGCCTGGTCAGCCGCGGCGACGACCTCACCGCCAGCTACCGGCTCCCGGCCGGCACCTTCAGCGGCCGGGTGGCCGTGGCCGGACCCTCCCACGCGTCGTACGACGTGAGCGGGCCCTCGGGCACCGTGCACCTCGCGACGGACGGCCTCCGAGCCGGTGTGTACCGGATCCGGTTGCTCGACCAGGACGACGTCGTGGTCGCGACCAACCAGCTCACCGTGCGACCGGTCTCGGCCAGGATCCACCTGACGACCGATGCGTCGAGCTACCCCGTCGGGCGGCCGATCACCGCGCACTGGAGCGTCGGGCCGGCGAACCGGTGGGACTGGGTCGCCGTCTACCGCGCCGGTGCCGACGATCCGAAGAAGGACGACTACCTGGTCTGGGCCTACACCGGTGGCCACGACGCCGGCGCCCTGCCGCCCAGCACGCACGGGGAGCTGGTGTTCGGCCGCGACCAGCAGGGCAGGCCCTGGCCGTTGCCGCCGGGGCGTTACACGCTCCACTACCTGCTGACCGACCAGTACAACAGCGTGGGAGCGACCTCCTTCACCGTGCACCGCTGACTCACCAGGCGTCGCCGCGGCGGTCCTCGCAGGTCACGACGACGGTCAGGTCCGGCACCAGGGAGGGGTCGAGGCGCAGGATCATCAACCCACCGTGCTCGTTGTCGGGCAGGGCGCCGGCGGTGGTCTGGGTGCAGGAGAGCCCGCGCCACCGTTCCCAGCCGAGGTGCTCGTAGAAGGCGGTCGCGCGTCCGGTCGAGAGGAGCGCCACCGGCCAGCGCGACGAGATCTCCGTGCGGAGCCGCTCCATCATCAGCCGGCCGATGCCCTCGCCCTGGTGCTCGGGCTCGGTGGCGACGGCCTCGACGTAGCCGACGGTGCGCCACGGTCCGTCCCCGAACCGGATCCGGCGAGGAACGGCGCTGGCGTGACCGATCACGCGCTCCGCGTCGTACGCCAGCACGTGCACTCCGCCGTACGCGTGGTCCGCGTCATGGACGTCGAAGCGGTCGCCGAATGCCCTCTCCCAGAGCTCGCGCAGCGCCAGCCGCGTTGGCTCCTCGATCCGGTCACTGTCGAGCACGTCGAACCGCATGCCCGAAACCTACGGGCCCCTCGTACTCGAACGGGCACAACCCTGCGGCGCCTCACCCGGCACGCCTCAGCGCAGCGCCCGAAACGCACTTCTGCCCGTCCGAATACGACATCCCGGGCTCCCAGCTCAGCCCCCGGAGGCCTTGGGCGCGGTCGACGTTTCAACCGTCGCGCTTCTCCCCCGCCCCAGAAGCGGTCGGAGGCGCCGGAGGACGTCCCAGCTCGGTCAGGTCGAGCCCGGCCTCGGGGAGCTGGACGACGTGCTCGACGATGCCCTCGAACCCGTTGGTCTGGCTCGCGAACGCCGTCAGGTTGGCCGGCTCGTACCCGCCCTCCTGGAAGTGCTTGACCGCGGAGTACGCGACCCGCACGGACAGGGCCCGGTCGTTGGTCAGGAGCCGCAGACCGCCACTGAACTGGCTCGCGTCGTCCCGCCCCAGGAGATGCTCCTTGGCCTCGAGCAGCTCGTTGTCGACGCGGTACATGGGGTTGAGGGGGTTGTGCCGGACCGGGTCCGAGCCGCTGTCGACGTACGTCCTCAACAACGCCACGTCGAAGACCAGGCCGGCAGCGTGCGCCTCGCCTGCCATCCACAGCAGCACCGTGTCCGACAGTCCTGTATCCGCGTAGCCTCCCCCGATGTCGGAGTGGGCGCCCTCGAACCACACCTGCTTGACCCGCGGGTCCTCCCGGAGCGTGTCCGCCGCGTCGTCGGACGCCTCCCAGAAGGTGGGCTCGAACTTCAGCCTGGTCTCGTCGATCGCCAGCGCGTGCCGGGCGCAGAGGACCTGGTCGCTCAGCTGTACGTCGTGAAACCGCGGCGTGTCCCTCTCGAAGCCGGGCACGCCCAGGGCGCCCACCGTGTCGAAGACGCCGAGGAAGGTGACCTTGGCCGAGTGGTGGCAATGGTCGTGCCGGAACTCGTCCACACTCTCCCCGAAGGCGCCGCCGGGCAGGTCGGTGCGCTGGTAGAGGTGGACCGCCTCGGGGAGTCGCTCCTCGACCAGGGAGACCTTGGTGAGCAGCCCCACGCCGGCGACCATGCCGGCCAGGGAGCGTGCGGTGTAGGCACCGCGGCTGAAGCCGATGATGAAGATCTCGTCGCCAGGCTCGTAGTTCTGGGCCAGGAACCGGTAGCAGGCGATCACGTTGTGGAAGAGCCCGAACCCGAAGGCACCGCCCAGCAGCCGGTCCGCCTCGTAGCTGCCGGCGCCGACCCCGCTGATGTAGTAGACGAGCTGGTAGACGCCCCCGGTCGCCGACGGGTCACTCTGCAGCGTGCGAGCGATCTTCTCCACGTTGGTGACGTTCTCGTTGTCGGGCTTGTTCCACGTGCCGTCACAGCACACCACCAACCGCTTCATGACCTCATGCTGGCGAACCCGGCCCGGTTACGCATCGGCCCAGCGGACGACGCGGCGCGCCGAGGGGTGTTTACGCGGCCTGGTCGGCTGCGCGAGGCTCTGGCCATGTCGACGGCACAGATGAGGACCGGACGCTGTCTGTGCGGCGGGGTGGCCTTCAGCGTCACCGGCCGGTTGCGCCAGGTGGTCAACTGTCACTGCGAGCGATGCCGCCGGTTCACCGGGCATCACCTGGCGGCAACGGCGGCCGCTCTCGAGGACGTCCGTATCGAGGACCCGACGCAGGCGCTGACCTGGTATCCGGTCGAAGGTGCCGAGTACGGATTCTGTCGGACCTGTGGATCCTCCTTGTTCTGGCGGGCCGAGAGCTCACCGGATCGGCTCTCCATCTGCGCGGGGTGCCTGGAGCCGCCCACCGGACTGGGCACCATCGAGGCCTGGTGGGTGTCGCAGGCCAGCGACTACTTCATCAGGCCGGACCTGCCCGAGCACCTCACGGAGTGACGAAAGGACCTTCTGGTCGAACGCGTGGGCGGGGTTGTCCGCTGAGGATGTGAACGTGTCCGACTGACGCGAGCCAGTCGCCGCGAGGGACGGCACGATCGGTGGTCAGGCATCCGACCGTCTCGACCATCAGGAGAAGAACCCATGCTCATCGCCGTCCTCGACCTGCGCACCACAGCAACCGATCGCGCCGCTGCTCTGACCCAGCTCGACAGCGAGCGCGAGGAGATCCGCGCCATGCCCGGCAACCTCGACTTCCGCGTCTACGCCGCGCGAGACAACGAGGAGGCCGTCACCGTGATCCACGAGTGGGCTGACGAGCCGTCGTTCGCCGCCTACCTCTCCTCCGAGTCGTTCTCCCGGTCCGGTGCGGTCCTCCGCCCGCTGATGTCCGACCCCCCGGTGAGCCGCCGGTTTCGCGCGGCCCTCCTCGAGACCGTCTGACCCGTGGCCGCCCTAGGCTGAGCGCGTGCCAGGCAGCCCCGTGAGACGCGAGGCGTTCGCGTTCGCGCGGGACTTCGCGGCGGCTCCGCCCTCCGAGCTGAGGGTCGACGAGCACTATCTGCTGTGCGCCGCCCGGGGAGCCTTGCGGCTGGAGGCGCACGGCCAGGTGTGGGTGCTGCCACCGGCCCGGGCCGCGCTCATCGCCGCCGGCGAGGCGATCCAGGTGGCCATCCCGGCCCCGGTGACCACCTCGTCCGTGCTGTTCGACACCGAGTTCGCCCCGGAGCCGCCGGCACCGCTGACCGTCTTCGACCTCTCTCCTCTCGCCCGGGCCCTGGTGACGGAGTGTGTCGCCCAGCCCGACGCGGAGGGACCGCTGACGCCGTACGCACGCAGTGTGTACGGCGCGCTGGCGGCGGTCGCCTGGCAGCTGGCGCAGCACCCCAGCCCGGTCACGATCCCGGCCGGCCGGTCGCCGGAGCTTCGCCGGGCGCTGGCCCTGACCGACGACCGACTGGGCAATGACGTCCGCTTCGAGGACGTCGCCCGCGACGTCGGGCTGGCGCCGCGGTCGCTCGCCCGCAGGTTCGAGGACGAGTGCGCGATGACCTGGAGCGCGGCGCTGCGCCGGATGCGGGTGCTGCGCGCGATCGAAGAGCTCGCCGCGAACGACGACACCGTCACGGCCGTCGCCCACGCGGTCGGGTACACGTCCCTGTCGGCGTTCAACGCCGCGTTCCGCGACCTCACCGGCCGTACGCCGACCGAGTACCGCGCCACCTTCCACCCCTGACGCTGGTCAGGCGTCGAGCCTGCGGAAGGCCCGCGTGACGAGCACCAGCTCGCCACTCTCGTCGGAGGCGTCCACGTCGACGAGCGCTTCGATGATCCAGTCGTGATGACCGGCGGGGTCGTGCAGCGTCTGGGTGACCGGCCACGACCGTCCGGTCCGGTCGACGCGCAGCAAGTCGGGACCGTGCGCGTCGCCGTCGAGCAGCACGACGTCGTGGTCGGCGTAGTAGGCCTCGATGCCCGCGTCCCAGACGGATCGGGTCATCACGACCTCACCGGGCGGATCCGTCCGGTCCGCGGCGGCCCGCTCGAGCGCCATCAGCCCGTCCAGGTCGTCGCGGGCCACGAGCTGAACCCGCCGGAACATCGCGTTCCTGATCATCACGCCGAACGCCCGCTCCTGCTTGGAGATGGGCCGCGGGTTGGTCGGCAGGCGGCGCTCAGCGAGCTCGAGGGCGTGCCGGTGCACCGCATCGGGGTCGGTCAGCGCCTCCCACTCGTCGAGCAGCGAGGAGTCGGTCTGGCGCACGGTCTCGCCCAGCCACTCGGAGAGCTCGTCGAGCTCAGGGGTGCGGTGCTGGTCCGGCACCGTCTGCCGAAGGGTGCGGTAGGCGTCGGTGAGGTAGCGCAGCACCAGGCCCTCGGAGCGGGCCAGCTGGTAGCGGGTCACGAAGTCGGTGAAGCTCATGCCCTGCTCGTACATCTCGCGCACCACCGACTTCGGTGACAGCGCGTCCTCCGGCAGCCACGGGTGGGTCTCCCGGTAGATCGCGTACGTCGCCTCCAGCAGGTCGCGCAACGGCATCGGCCAGGTGATCTCGTCGAGGAGAGCCATCCGCTCCTCGTACTCGATGCCGTCGGCCTTCATCTCGGCGACGGCCACGCCACGGGCGACGTACTGCTGCTGGGACAGGATCTGCCGCGGCGCCTCGAGCACGGACTCCACGACCGAGAGCAGGTCCAGCGTGTACTCCTCGCCCTCCGGGTCCAGCACGTCGAACGCCGCCAGTGCGAAGTGTGAGAGCGGCTGGTTGAGGGCGAAGTCGACCGGCAGGTCGATCGTCAGCACGTAGCGCCGGCCGAACCGGTCGAGCTCCTCGAGCCGGGTGAGCACCCCGGAGTGCACCAGGCTGCGAGCCAGCCGGAGTGCGCGTCGCGAAAGCTTCCGCTGGTTGCCGGCACTGTCGTGGTTGTCGGTCAGCAGCCGCCGCAGGATCGGGAAGGCGTCCGCCTCGCGGGCGACGACGTTGATCAGCATCGCGTTGTCGACCTTCATCCGCGAGACCAGCTGTTCGGGGGTGCCCGCGACCAGCTTGTCGAAGGTCTCCTCGGACCAGACGACCTCGCCGTCGGGCGGCTTCTTGCGCCGGTAGCCGCGCTGCTTCTTGGGGTCGTCGCCGATGCGCTTCAGGGCGATCGCGTTGTCGATCACGTGCTCGGGGGCCTGTACGACGACGTACCCCACGGTGTCGAAGCCGGCCCGGCCGGCGCGGCCGGCGATCTGCATGAACTCGCGCGAGCGCAGGATCCGCTGCCGGGTGCCGTCGAACTTGGCCAGCCCGGAGAACAGCACCGTCCGGATCGGCACGTTGATGCCCACCCCCAGGGTGTCGGTGCCACAGATGACGACCAGCAGCCCGGACTGCGCCAGCTGCTCCACGAGCCGGCGGTAGCGCGGCAGCATCCCGGCGTGGTGGACCCCGATGCCGCGACGCACCAGCTTGTGCAGGGTCTTGCCGAAGCCGGCACCGAACCGGAACCCGACCAGCCGTTCGTTGATCGTGTCGCGGGCCTCCCGGGTGAGCTCGATCCCGGGGCGGGTCGTGAGCAACGAGGTGGCGTGCTCGACGGCAGCCGCCTGGGTGAAGTGAACGACGTACACCGGGGCCTGGTGGCTCTCGATGAGCTCCGCGAGGGTGTCGGCGAGATGGGTCATCGCCCACGAGAAGACCAGCGGCACCGGGCGCTCGGCGTCGTCGACGACCGCGGTCGCCCGGCCGTTGCGACGAGTCAGGTCGGCCGCCAGCGCGCTGATGTCGCCGAGGGTCGCCGACATCAGCACGAACTGTGCCCGGGTCAGCTCGAGCAGGGGGACCTGCCAGGCCCAGCCGCGGTCGGGCTCGGAGTAGAAGTGGAACTCGTCCATGACCACGAGGCCGACGTCCGCGTCGGGACCCTCGCGCAGCGCGATGTTGGCCAGCACCTCCGCGGTGCAGCAGATGATCGGCGCCTCGGAGTTCACCGACGCGTCGCCGGTCAGCATGCCGACGTTCTCGGGACCGAAGATCTCGCAGTAGGCGAAGAACTTCTCGCTGACCAGCGCCTTGATCGGGGCCGTGTAGAAGCTGACCCGGCCTCCCGCCAGAGCAGCGGCGTGGGCGGCGACGGCCACCAGCGACTTGCCCGAGCCGGTCGGTGTGGCCAGCACGACGTTGCCGCCACCGAGCAGCTCGATGATCGCCTCGTCCTGGTGCGGGTACAGGCTCAGGCCCTGCTGGTCGACCCACTCCGTCACGGCGTCGTACACGGCATCGGGGTCGTCGGTCCGCGGGACCCAGCCCGCTCCGTCCACCTGCACCCCGTGCCCTCCTGGACCGCGCCAGCACTCCAGCGCGACGACGGAGCGACAGTACCGGCTGCTCAGTCCTCGATCCGAGCCGCACCCTGCTGCCTCAAGGCGCTGAGCCCGTCCCGCATGGCCTGCAGCTTCTCCGGGGAATGCCCGACCCAGCCGACGAGCTCGCCCACCACACGCAGCGGCTCGCGGCTACGGAAGGACTGCGTCGGGTTGCCCGGGAACTTCTTGTTGGTCACATTGGGGTCGTCCTCGAACTCGCCTCTGGGCTCGACGACATAGATGCGCCCACGGCCCGGCCCTGCAGCCAGCTCGGCGCCCCAGACCGCCGCATCGAGGGTTGCGGTGAAGTAGACGTGGTTCATCATCCGGCCGACCTCGAAGTTGGACTCGCGGCCGGGCACCAGCAGCTGATCGACGGCGAGGTCGGCCTTCGTGCCGTGCAGGTAGACGCCGGGCTCGTAGACCTCGAAGGGCACCGGCTCCGCCCTCTCGTCCATACCGACGACCCTAGTCGCCCGGCTGGGTGAACGAGGAGGCACAGGGGCGCGTCCTCATCTGGCCTGTTCGGCCAGGCTCAGGTCGACCAGCCACTCCACGGGAGCGCGGTCGTCGGTGAAGACCTGCCCGCCGGTCAGGGCCGGCTCGATGCGACCCGCGGCGTTGGAGACCACGGTGGCGAGGTCGGGCGGCAGCGTGACCGCGGCCGCGCCGAGCCGCCCGGCGGGGTCGCCTGCGGTGGAGCCGACCAGCATGGTGTTGACCTCTTGGGAATGGTCGCGGAAGACCGCGCCGTCCCCGAACGCCGTACGCATCGTGGCGCCCAGGACCTTCTCCAGCGAGAAGGAGCCGTCCGGTTGTGCGACGTTCACGATGACCAGGCCACCGGGCTCGAGCCGGTCGCGGACGAGCGCGAAGAACTCTTCGGTGGTCAGGTAGAAGGGGATGTACGGCTGGCGGTAAGCGTCGACCATGATCACGTCGAACCGACTCGTCGAGGCCAGGAGCCAGGGTCGCGCGTCCGCGGTGTAGGTGTGCAGGTGCGGCCCCTGCAGGTCGAAGAGCTCTCGGCCGACCTTCGTCAGCTCACCGTCGAGCTCCACGGCGTCGACTCGGGCCTGCGGGAAGTAGTGACCGATCTGTCGAGCCGACGTACCGGCCGCGTCACCGAGGATCGCGACCGAACGGGGCGGCGCCTGCCCGCCTGCCAGCGACAGCGCGAGCATCTCGTCCCAGTAGTTCCCCGTGAGCCAGCGCCCGGGGCGGTAGACCGAGTGGGCTGCATACCCCTCGTCGAGCTCCAGGGTGCGCTCGCCGTCGGGTGACTGGAGCACCCGTGCGTACTGGTAGTCGGTTTCCGCCTCCCAGATCACCCGATCGCTGTTGCCGGTGGCCTTGATCGTGCCGGTCGGTAGGGCCGTGAGGGCCAGGATCGCCACCGGGACGGCGGCAGCCCGGACCCGCCAGCGCGCCAGCTGCGGCAGGGCGGCCAGGGCCATCGCACCGGCGAAGATCAAGAACGTACGTCGCGTCCCGACGAACGGGATCAACAACAGCGCCGCCAGGAACGTGCCCACCAGCGACCCGACGGTCGAGATGGCATACAGCCGGCCGGCGGTCCGCCCGGTGGCATCGACCGTGTCGACGGCCAGGCGGAGGGCGTACGGCGAGACCATCCCGAGCAGCAGTAGCGGGATGGCGAGCAGGACCCCAACCCCGACGAGCGACCCGACGAAGATCGCCGCGCTGAGCTGGTCGACGGCGGTGGCGGCCAGCCGCAGGAAAGGTCCGCTCACGAACGGCACGACCGACAGCAGCACCGACGCCACCAGGACGATCCGCGCCAGTCCCTCGGGCCGAGGGTCCCGGTCGGCCAGGCGACCGCCGAGCGCGTACCCCACCGACAGCGACAGCAGCACGATCGCGATCGTGTTCGCCCACACGATGGTGCTCGCCCCGAACCACGGCGCCATCAGCCTCGCCGCCGCGATCTCCGCCCCGAGCGCCCCCGCGCCCACGGTGAAGACCAGCAGCTCGAGCGAGCGTGACCTGATGCCCATCTGCGCAACCTACGCGCTCGACGGTCGTCGCGACTCAGAGCAGCTCGTGGCGGTACGGCGGGTCGGCGCCGGGGCGCGAGACCGTCACCGCGGCCGCGCGGGTGGCGTGGCGGAGGACGCCGTCGACCTCCGACGAGCCGAGGCCGGGGAGCCGGCCGCCGACGGCGCCGAGGTCATAGAGCGCATCCAGGATGCCCGCGCCGAACGTGTCGCCCGCGCCGATCGTGTCGACCACGTCTATCTCGTGGGACGCGACGTCGACACGGCCGTCGGGTCCGTACCAGGTGGCGCCGCCCCGGCCGCGGGTCACCACGACTGCGGAGGCGCCGAGGCCGCGCAGCCTCTCCACCGCGTCCTCGATGGTGTCGCCCGGGTAGAGCGCGTGGAGATCCTCGTCGGAGGCCTTCACCAGGTCGGCCAGGGCAACGACGCGCTCCACCGCCTGCACCACGTCGGGACCGACCCCGGTCACGGCCGGTCGCGTGTTCACGTCGTAGCTGACCAGCGCGCCCGGGCGGAGCCGCTCCAGCAGCCGGCGCACGTCGTCCGCCCCGGGTGCCAGCACCGCGCCGATCGAGCAGGCGTGCACCACCTGAGGTGTCAGCTCCGGCAGCTCGGTGAGCCGCCACTCGATGTCGAAGGTGTATGACGCGCTCCCGTCGTCGGCGAGCCTCGCCAGCGCGGTGGAGGTGCGGCCGAGGCGGTGCGGATCGCCCACCAGGCCGACCGCCGACTGGTTCAGGTGACGAGCCAGCACCGCCCCTCGCGCGTCGTCGGCGAAGGCCGTCAGCAGCTCCACCGGTCGCCCCAGCCGGGCCAGGGCGACGGCGACGTTGGCGGCGCTGCCACCGGGGTGCTCGACGGTCGAGCCGTCGGCTCGCTGCACGATGTCGACCAGCGCCTCGCCCACCACCAGGAAGTCGGTCATGGTGCCCATGTCTATCGCATGCCACCGCCCGGCCCTGCGATGGCGCACAATCACCCCCATGACCACGACGCAGGTGCGGCAGGGCGTCTCGACCAGGAGCGCGGTCCCCGTCGGGATCGCGCTCATCGTCGCCGAGCTGCTGCTGGCCTACCTCTGGTATCCCTGGGTCGTCGAGCACCTGGTCTTCCAGGATCGGCTGCCCTTCGAGGTGCTCCGGCTGTTGATCGTGGTCCCCGAATATCTCCTGCTCGCGGTCGCGGTGGTCCTGACCGGGCTCTCGCGCGCACGACGGCTCGGGGGGCTCAGCTGTGCGGCTCTGGCCGCCCTCGTGGCGTGGGGCAACTCGATCCTGCTCGCCCACCTGGCGTCCACACGGCTCGACCTCGCCCGGCACCACGACCTGCTCAAGCTCACCAACGACAGCACCCTGATCCTCGTGCCCACTCTGGGCGCCCTCGCGTGGGGCCTCGCGCGGCGCCAGGGCGGGCTGTGGCTGCTGGCGGTGCCGGTGGCACCGGCCCTGCACTGGTGGCTGCAGCACACGGACTGGACGTTCCGGGTGCAGCAGCACGTCGACTTCCGGGGCAGCGAGGCGATCGGCATGGCGTTCGTGATCGTCCCCGTGCTGCTCGCGATCCTGGCCGGCTGGGTGCTCGAGCAGGTCGCGGCCCCACGCTCCGCCGCTCCCTCACCCACGACGTACGACGAAGGCCCGCCACCTCGACTGAGGTGACGGGCCTTCTGGAGCGGTACGGCGTTACTCGCCGGCGCGGGTGAAGCCGGCGGCCTCGGCGGACTCGACGGTGTCGAACCACACCTCCGCCACGGTCTGCTCGAACCACTGGCCGTCGGGCTCGTGGAACTTCATCGAGTCCTCGTTGCCCTTGATCGGGAAGCCCTCGGGAGCCTGCGACTCGTCCTCGAGCAGCACGTGCGACCCGGGGTATCTGCCCGCGAAACCACCCTCGGTGTCCTCGACCGGCTCGGCGACGGTCTCGGTCTCGGTCTCCTCGACCGGGGTCTCCTCGACGGGCTGCTCCTCGGCCCTGGCCGGGGCGGCCTTCTTGGCTGCGGTCTTCTTGGCCGGCTTCGCCGACTTCGGCTCGTAGGCCTCGGTCACCAGCTCGATCACCGCCATCGGCGCGTTGTCGCCCTTGCGGGGGCCGATCTTGGTGATCCGGGTGTAGCCACCCGGACGCTCGGTGAAGGTCGGCGCGATCTCGGTGAACAGGGTGTGCACGACCGACTTGTCACGCACCGTCTTGAGCACCTCACGACGGTTGTGCAGGTCGCCCCGCTTGGCCTTGGTGATCAGCTTCTCCGC
>JAWWPM010000242.1:0-11340 GCA_033854915.1 Nocardioidaceae bacterium | reverse complement strand
GCCGTTGGCCGCCCCGAAGGCGGAGCCGGCCTGGCCCTCCTGGGCGATCGAGAGGTCGGGCGGCGCGGCCTTGGAATGAGCGAGCTCCTCGATCACCTTGGCGGCGTCCTCACCGGCCTGGCTGTTGACGTCGACCGTCGCGTCCACGCCCTTCGAGGCGTCGGAGATCAGCGATCCACCGGCGCCGGAGATCAGGGCGTTGATCCACACGACGTAGCCCTCGTACTTGTTGGCCTGGACCGCGACCGTGCCGCCGTTGTCGGAGGCGGCCTTGATGATCTGGTCCCAGCTGACCGGCTTGGTCATGTCGAGCCCGGCCTTCTGGACGAACGACTTGCGGTACCACAGCACCTGGGTGTTCGACCAGAACGGGTAGGCGACCAGCTGGCCGCCCCAGGTGGCCGCTGCCGCCGCACCCTGGAACGACTGGCTCTTGAGGGTCTGCTGCTCGGCCTGCGGGATCGGCGCCAGGAAGCCGGCGTTCGCCAGCTCGGCGGTGTACGGCGGGTCGATGCTCATGATGTCGATGCCGGAGTCGTGCGCGGCGAGGCGCCGGGCCAGCTGCACGCGCTGCTGGTTCGCGTCCTGGGGCAGGGTCTGGGTGACGACCTTGTAGGCGCCGTTGCTCGCCGTGGTGCAGGCAGCGGCGACCGCGGCCTGTCCGCCGCTGTCGGGGTTGATGTACCACGTGAGGGTCGGGGTGGCGCTGCTGCTGCCGCCGCAGGCCGTGAGTGTGGCCGCGGCGACGGACATGGCCGCCATCGAGCCGGTGAGCCGTCGGTGACGACGGGTGGTGCGGTGGGGATTCGATCCCCGAGCTCGTCTGAGCACGCGCATGATGCGCTCCCTCCGCGAAGTGATCACCCTCACGTCTAGTCCGATTCGGCCAGGGTTGCAAGCCTTGACGGAATGGGACGCGTGTGCGTCCTGTGGCGAGGTCTCACCCCCAGGGGTGAGTGTCTTTTCAGACCGCCCGCGCGGCGGTGCGGGCGATCGCGTCCACGAGGCTCGAGTAGACCTCCGGCGGCAGGTCGTGGCCCATGCCGTCGACGAGCAGCAGCTCGGCGCCCGGCACGGCGGCGGCGGTGGCCCGCCCGCCCGAGACGTGGACCATCCGGTCGGCCATCCCGTGCACCACCAGCGTCGGCACCGTGACCCGCCGGAGCGCAGTGGAGCGGTTGGGCTGGGTCAGGATCGCCATCATCTGCCGCAGGGCGCCGGCCGACGAGAGGCCTCGGTCGTAGGACTCGCGTGCGGCCTCGCGAATGCGCTCGTCGTCGTGGTCGAAGCCGGGCGAGCCGATCATCCTCCACATGGCGACGCTCGAGTCGGCGTAGGCCTCGCGGCCCGGCTTGATCGGGCGCAGCATCGCCGGCAGGAGCCGCGGATGCTGCCAGCCGACGGTGCGTTTCCCGGTGGTCGACATGATGCTGGTCAGGGAGCGCACCCGGTGGGGCTGGTCGAGCGTCATCGTCTGCACGATCATCCCGCCCATGGAGACCCCGACCAGGTGCGCGGAGGTGATGCCGAGGTGGTCGAGCAGCCCGAAGGCGTCGGCGCCCAGGTCACGCAGGGAGTACGGCGCGCGGACACGTGCGCCGGCGAACGCCCGGACCAGCATCCGGCGGGTCACCCGGCCCCGGCCCCGCGAGGAGCGCCCGACGTCGCGGTTGTCGAAGCGGATCACGAAGAAGCCGCGTCGGGCGAGCATGGCGCAGAAGTCGGGGTCCCAGAAGGTCATCTGGGTGGCCAGCCCCATCACCAGCAGCATCGGCTCGTCGGCGGGGTCGCCGTAGGTCTGGTAGCACAGCTCGACCCCGGAGGCGACGGGGGCGAAGAGCTCTCCCGAGGTGGCGACGTCGACGTCCACGGACCGGGTCCCGTCGCCGGCCGGAGGCATCTCGGGTGACGCGGGCGGGGGGCTGACGGTGCTCACATACCCACCGTATCCGAGCGCGGGGAACGTAAACGTCGAGGTGATCGGGGGTGAGTGGCGACGCGGACGGGCGAGTACGTCGTACCGTGGACCCTTGTGGCCACCTTCGGCGTCGCCGACTTCCTCCTCCCGGAGGGTTTCACCGCCCCGGGTCGAGCCGCCGTGCTGCGCGAGGCGAGCGTGGTCACCGAGGCCGGCCGCCTCGCCCTGGCCCGGATGGGCCGTCGCGTCGGCGGCCCGCGCACGCCGTACGCCGATCGCGGGTCCGGCAGGGACGCCGACCCGGTGGTGCTGGTCCCGGGGTTCATGGCCGGTGACGGCAGCCTGACGCTGATGGCCGGCGCACTGCGCGCCCAGGGGCACCGCACCTACCGCTCGCACATCCGGGCCAACGTCGGCTGCACCCTCCAGGCCGCCGCCCAGCTCGAGTCGCGGCTCGAGACGGTGGTCTCGCGCCGCGGCCGACGGGTGCAGATCGTGGGCCACAGCCTGGGCGGCATGCTCGCGCGCGGTCTGGCCGTACGACGCCCCGACCTGGTCGCGGGCATCGTCACCCTGGGCAGCCCGATGCTCGCCCCGGCCGCCCACCACGTGAGCCTGGCCCGCAGCGTCGATGCGCTGGTCCGGCTCAGCCGGGCCGGGGTGCCCGGCCTGATGTCGCTGGACTGCGTGGCCGGCGACTGCGCTCGGACCAGCTTCGAGGAGAGCCGCGAGCCCCTTCCGGCCGAGGTGGAGTTCACCGCGATCTACAGCAAGCGTGACGGGATCGTCGACTGGCGGGCGTGCGTCGACCCGCTGGCCACGCCGGTGGAGGTGCGCTCGTCCCACCTGGGCATGGCGGTCGACCCGACGGTCATCGCGGCGGTGACGGCCTCACTGGCGAGGCACCGGGCGTCAGTGACCGTCGACCGGGGCGTCGACGTCTAGCTTCTCGAACTGGTGCTCGCTGCTGATCAGCCGCACCGTCCCGCTGCGCGAGCGCATCACCAGCGACTGCGACGTCGCGCCGTGGGCGCGGAAGTGCACGCCCTTCATCAGCTCGCCGTCGGTGATCCCGCTGGCCACGAAGAAGCAGTCGTCGCCGGTGACCAGGTCGTCGGTGGACAGGAAGTGGTCGGGATCGAGCTCGTGCCCGGCGTCGAGGGCCCGCTGGCGTTCGTCGTCGTCCTTGGGCCAGAGCCGGCCCTGGATCACGCCGCCGACGCACTTCATCGCGCAGGCCGTGATGATCCCCTCGGGGGTGCCACCGATGCCCAGGAGCATGTCGATGCCGGTGTCGGGTCGTGCAGCCATGATCGCGCCGGCCACGTCGCCGTCGACGATCAGCTTCAGCCGGGCTCCGGTGGCGCGCACCTCGTCGGCGAGCTTGTCGTGGCGGGGGCGGTCGAGCATGACCACGGTGACGTCCTCGGGCCGCGAGCCCTTGGCCTTGGCGACCGCATGGATGTTGGCCGTGGCGCCCATCCGGATGTCGACGACGCTGGCGGCCTCGGGCCCGGTGACCAGCTTCTCCATGTAGAACACCGCGGACGGGTCGTACATCGAGCCGCGCGGGGAGACCGCCATCACCGACACCGCGTTGTTCATGCCCTTCGCGGTCAGGGTGGTGCCGTCGATCGGGTCGACGGCGACATCGCACACGGGCCCGGTGCCGTCGCCGACCTCCTCGCCGTTGTAGAGCATCGGGGCGTTGTCCTTCTCGCCCTCGCCGATCACCACGACGCCGCGCATCTGCACGGTCGAGATGACCTTGCGCATGGCGTCGACCGCGACCCCGTCGGCGCCGTCCTTGTCGCCGCGCCCCACCCAGCGGGCCGCCGCCAGGGCGGCCGCCTCGGTCACCCGCACGAGCTCCAGCGCGAGGTTGCGGTCGGGGGAGTCGGGTCCCGTGTCGAGGCCCCCTGGCATGACCGTCATGCCGCGATGCTAGCGGTCAGGCCGAGTCGGCCCGGTAGGTGCGTACGGCGGTCTCCTTGACCGAGAGCCAGACCCGGCGCCCGGGCACGAGCTCGAGCTCGGCGACCGCCGCGGGGGTGACGTCGGCCAGCAGGTCGCGCTCTCCGGTCACCAGCAGCCGGATCGCGTCGCCGTGCGGTGCCAGGCTGGTGACGACCCCCGACCAACGATGCCGGGCGGAGCCGGTGGGCTCGGCGAGCGAGACCGTGACCAACGTCGGGCTGAACGACATGAACCGTCCCTGGTCCTCGAGCACGTTGAGGCCTACCAGCCGGGCGACGTGGTCGGTGCGCGGCTGGGCGGCGACCTCAGCCGGCGGGCCGACCTGGACGACCTCACCTGCGTCCAGGACCCAGACCTGGTCGGCCAGGGTCAGCGCGTCGATCGCATCGTGGGTGACCAGCAGCGTGATGCCGTCGTACGACGTGAGGTGGCGGGCCAGCTCGAGCCGCAAGGCGGTGGCCACCCCGATGTCGAGTCCCGCGAAGGGTTCGTCGAGCAGCAGCAGACGCGGGTCGGTGGCCAGTGCCCGGGCGATGGAGACCCGCTGTGCCTGGCCGCCCGACAGCTGACCCGGTCGCCGCCGGGCGAGGTCGCCCACGCCGAAGCGCTCGAGCCAGTCGTTCGCCGCCCGATCGGCGTGTTCGCGGGGCACGCCGCGGCTCCGGGGGCCGAAGGCGACGTTGTCCACGGCGCTGAGGTGGGGGAACAGCTGCTGGCCCTGGAAGGCCATCCCGACCGAGCGGTCCCGGACCGGGCGCGGGGGCTGCGACCACGACTCCCCGCCGACCGAGATCTCCCCGCGGCTGGGGACCAGACCGGCCACGGCCTTCAACAGCGTCGACTTGCCGGCACCGTTGGGACCGATCACCGCGACCACCTCGCCCGGCTCGGCGGTGACCTCGGCGTGCACGCGCCCCGGCACCTCCAGCCGTGCGACGAGCCCGGCGCTCATGCCCGGGTCAGCCATCGGTTGCGGAGCAGGGCGAGCACCGCGATCGAGACCACGAGCAGCACCATGCTCACGGTGCGCGCGACCATCGGGTCGGACTGGAGCTCGGTGTAGATCAACGTCGGCATGGTCTGCGTGGTGCCGGGGTAGTTGCCCGCGAACGTGATCGTCGCGCCGAACTCGCCGAGCGAGCGGGCCCAGGCCAGGGCGGCGCCGGCGACGACCCCAGGCAGGGCCAGGGGCAGGCTCACCCGGCGGAACGTCGTCCAACGGTCCGCCCCCAACGTCGCGGCCACGGCGTCGTACTCCTCACCCGACGAGCGCAGCGCACCCTCGACGGCCAGCACGTAGAACGGCATCGACACGAAGGTGTGGGCGATCACCACGGCCCAGGTCGTGTAAGGCAGCGTGACGCCGAACCAGGCGTCGAGCGGGCGCCCGATCACGCCGGTCCGGCCGAGTGCGGTGATGAGGGCGACACCGGCCACGACCGGGGGGAGCACCAGCGGCACGAGCACCACCGCCCGCAGCAGCGCACGGCCACGGAACTCGATCCGGGCCAGCAGCCAGGCCAGGGGAGTGCCGAGCACCAGGCACGCCATCACCGTGGCCAGCGAGGCCAGGGTGGTCAGCCAGAGCGCCTGCCGCACCGGGTGCGAGCCGATCTGGTGCCAGAAGTCGCCCCACGGCGTGTCCAGGACCAGGGTCACCAGGGGTACGACGAGCAGCGCGGCGGCCAGGCAGGCGGGCACCAGGAGCGCGAACGGCGGACGGCCCAGGGTTCCCCCCGTCACTGCCCCCCGATGGCTCTGCCGCCCGCCGTCCGCGGTCCTCACGGGGCGCCGAAGCCCGCCTTGGCCAGCACCTGCTGCCCGGTGCTGCCGGTGACCAGGGAGACGAACTCCTGGGCAAGCGTGGAGTCCTTGGACTGGTCCAGGGTGACGATCGGGTAGGTAGTGACCTGCCTGCCGGCGCCTGGGATCTTGACCGTCGCGACCTGGTCGCCGGCGGCGGTGGCATCGGTGGTGTAGACGATGCCGGCGTCCGCCTCGCCCTCGGTGAGCTTGGCGAGGACGGACTTGACGTCGACCTCGGTGCTGACCGGCCTGCCGGTGACGTGGTCCTGGTCGAGCAGCGCCTGCGCGACGGCACCGCACGGAGCCGTCGGCACGCACACCACGAACTTCACCGACGACTTGTCGAGGTCCGCGAACGACGTGACGTGGGCCGGGTTGTCGGCCGGCGTGGCCAGCACCATCACGTTGGTCGCGAAGACCTTCGGCGTCGATGCCTGCACGGCCTTGGCGCCGTCCATGGTGGTGGTGTCGGCGGTGGCCAGCACGTCGGCGGGGGCGCCACCGACGGCCTGCTGGGCCAGGGTGGCCGAGGAGTCGAAGGCGAACTTCACGGTGACGCCCGGGTGGGCGCTCTCGAACTCCTGGCCGAGCTCGGTGAACGTCCCGGTCAGCGACGACGCGGCGAGCACCGTGATGGTGGTGTCGTCGCTTCCGCCGCCCCCACTGCCGCACGCGGTGAGCGGAAGCAGGGCGACCAGAGTGGCCAGGACGGCTGAACGGGGCTTCATGGACGCTCCACGACGACATTGGTGGACTTCACGGAGACGATGGCGCGGACGCCGGGCTCGAGGCCCAGCTCGGTGGCGGCCTCGGCGCTCATCAGCGAGACCATGCGGAAGGGGCCGCAGATCACCTCGACCTGGGCCATCACCGTGTCCTTGACGACCTTGGTGACGATCCCGTTGAGGCGGTTGCGGGCGCTGACGCTGGCCGAGCGGGTCGACGCTGACGGGCGCCGGGCGCGGGACTCGACGAGCGCGGCAAGCTCGCGCCCACCGATCGCGGTCGGCCCCGGAGACTTCACCGTGGTCAGCCTCCCGGCGTCGATCCACCGGCGCACGGTGTCGTCGCTGACGCCGAGCAGCTCGGCCGCCTCCGCGATCCGAAACAGGTCCACGGCGCCTTTGTTCCGCATGCACGGATCTTCGCACACGGTCGTTGACCGCAGACGCGGAAGCCAGGGTCAGCCGACCAGCCAGAGAGTGGTGACGGCCGCGACCAGACTGACCGGCGTCAGCAGCAGCGAGACCCGGTGGAACGTCGCGTTGCCCGGCGCCGCGCCGTGACGGCCCAGGGTGCGGCGCCAGAGCAGGTTGGCCAGCGAGCCGGTCCAGGTCAGGCCCGAGCCGATGTTGAGCCCCATCAGCGCGGCCAGCACCGCGGTGGTGCCGAGGGGCGCGACGAGGGGCACCAGCAGGAGCGTGGCCGACAGGTTGGTGAGCCCGTTGGCGAGCAGGGTCGCCAGCAGGGCGATCGCCAGCAGCCCGCCGTACGACGTGGAGCCGGGGACGGCGCGGCTCACGAGGTCTCCGAGGAAGCCGACGCCGAGAGCGGCGACCACGACGCCGAGGGCGAGCACCCAGACCGCGAAGCCGGGATGCCCGGCGGCCACCACCTCATGGGGCGTCACCAGCCCGGCACGCCCGGCCCAGGTCGCGAGCACGAGGGCCGCGACCAGCGAGACCCACCACGGCTCGAGGCCCAGGGGCGACACCGCCGCGAAACCCACCAGCATCAGGCCGACGACCACCATCGGGAACACCGCCAGCGGCAGGCGCTCGGCGTGGTCGGTCACGGCCGGGACGGCCAGCTCACGGCGGAACAGCAGTCGGAGCCCGACGTACTCGACGAGGAGCACGACGGCGAGCACCGGAGCCATCCGGAGCGCGAAGCCGGTGAACGTCAGGTGCAGGTGTGGCACGGCGAGCAGGTTGGTGAGGTTGGAGACCGGCAGGAGCAGGGAGGCGGAGTTGGCCATCCGCAGGCAGGCGTAGGTGCCGGGCTCGTCCGGCACCGACCGCGCCATCCCCGCCGCCAGCACCACCGGCGTGAGCAGGACGACGGTGGCGTCGAGGCTCAGCGTCACCGTGACCAGGGCGGCGAGCAGATACACCCCGGTGAACATCCGGACCGGCCGGCCACGGCTCCACGAGCTGACCCGCTGGGCCGCCGCGGCGAACAGTCCGGCCCTGGCGCAGACGTCTGAGACGACCAGGATGGTGACCAGGAACGCGACCACCGGAGCCAGGTGGGTGAGCGCCGACCACGCCTCGCCGCCGGTGAGCAGCCCGGTCGCCAGAGTGGCCCCGGCGCAGAGGGCGCCGACGAGTGCCTCCACCCGGCCGGTGGGATGCGCGAACGCGACCGCGAGCATGGCCCCGAGCCCCACCACGACGACGATGTCCGACAGGGGTGGCACGCGCGCAGCGTAGGCGACCTGTGAGGATGGCCCGACACCCGGCCGGGCATGGCGGGAGGGGAGCGACGTCGTGAGTGTGCTGGGCCAGGAGCAGCCCGCTGAGCGACCCGATGAGCGCCCCGATGAGCGGCAGGGCCGCTACCAGCGGTCGACCTCGGGCATGGTCGGGGCGCTGCTGCTCACCTTCCTCTTCGTGATCGGCTTCGTGGTGTTCCGTGGGTGCAACCGGGCCAACCCGGACGTGCGTCCGGACCACATCGACTACCGCGCGCAGGTCGGGTTCGCCCAGGAGGCCGGCGCGACGCTGGTCTACCCGTCGCGGCTCCCGGCCGGCTGGTACGCCACCCGGGTGGACTACGAGGCGGGCACCCGACCCGAGCTGGGCATCTCGCTGCTGACGCCCGACCAGTACGTCGGCGTGCGCCAGTCGCCGCGCGATCTACCCGAGCTGCTGGCGGCGTACGTCGACGCGCAGCCCGCGGCGGGGCAGTCGGTGACCGTCGACGGTGGGCTCGTCCGGCGCTGGCAGACATGGACCGACTCTGGCGGGGACACCGCGCTGAGCGCGCGCTGGCACCACGAGTCGCTGCTGGTCTACGGCACCGTGTCGCGGGCCGACCTCGAGCAGCTGGCGAGCACCCTCACCGACGCCACGCAGAAGGCCCGGGAGTAGGACAGGTCAGTCGCTCTCGACGGCGGCGTCGAGGCGCTTGCGCGCCCCGTCGAGCCACTCCTGGCAGATGACGGCGAGCTTCTCTCCGCGCTCCCACAGCGCCAGGCTCTCCTCGAGCGTGGTGCCGCCGGCCTCCAGCGACCTGACCACCTCGATCAGCTCGGCCCGCGCGGCTTCGTAGCCGGGCTTCTCCTGGCTCACTGGTCCTCCTTCGGCGCCGTCGGCGCGACGTCAGTATCGGGGTCGGGCTCGACCCCGGTGGTGGTGGCCAGGATCCGGCCGTCCGCGACCCGGATCCGCAGGGCGTCACCGGTCGCCGCCGCGCCGGTCGAGGCGAGCACGGCGCCGTCGGCGCCCTGCACCACGGCGTACCCCCGCTGCAGGGTGGCCAGCGGAGACAGGGACCTGGCCCGGGCGCGCTGGTGGGCGATGTCGTCGCCGGCACGGTCGAGGGCGTGGCCCAGGACCCTCCGGCCCCGGGCGCGCAGGTCGTGCACCTCGGTGGCGCGGGCGTCGACCAGGCTCCGCGGGTCGGCCAGCACCGGGCGGGCGCGCAGGTCGGCCAGGGACCGGCGCTCGCGGTCGATGATCTGACCGAGCAGGGCACGGACGCGGTCGCGGGCCCACTCGACGCCGCGCAGCTCGTCGGCGACGTCGGGCACCAGGTGCTTGGCCGCATCGGTCGGCGTCGAGGCGCGCAGGTCGGCGACCAGGTCGAGGATCGGGGTGTCGGGCTCGTGCCCGATCGCGGAGACCACCGGGGTGCGCGCGGCGTGCACCGCGCGGATCAGGGCCTCGTCGCTGAACGGGAGGAGGTCTTCGACCGAGCCGCCGCCCCGCGCGATCACGATCACGTCGACCCGGGGGTCGCGGTCGAGCCGGGCCAGGGCTTCCATCACCTCGGTGGCGGCGCGCTGACCCTGCATCGCGGCGTACGCCGTCTCGAAGGCGACACCGGGCCAGCGCCGGCGGGAGTTCTCCACGACGTCGCGCTCGGCCGCCGAGTTGGGTGCGGTGATCAGCCCGACGCGCTCGGGCAGGAACGGCAGCGCACGCTTGAGCTCGGGGGCGAAGAGGCCCTCGGCCGCGAGCAGCTGACGGCGCCGCTCGAGGCGGGCCAGGAGCTCGCCGAGGCCGACCATCCGGATCTCGCGCGCCACCAGCGACAGGGAGCCACGGGTGGGGTAGTAGTCGGGCTTGGCGTGGATGACGACGCTGGCGCCCTCGACCAGCGGAGGGTTGAGGCTGTCGAACAGCGTGCGTGCACAGGTCACCGGCACCGAGATGTCGGCCGCCGAGTCGCGCAGGGTCATGAACACGGTGCCGACACCGGGCCGGCGGCTGATCTGGGCCATCTGTCCCTCGACCCACACCGCGCCGAGACGGTCGATCCAGCCCGAGATCGCCAGCGCGACCTGGCGCACCGGGGCCGGCGACTCGGGAGAGGTGTCGAGAGCCATGGCGAGCAGGCTAGGCCACGGCACCCCCCGTAGACTCGGCCGCATGAGTGTGGACCTGGGCATGCCCGACACGGCCGGCAAGGGCGTTCGCCTCGCCGCCCCGCGTGGCTACTGCGCGGGCGTCGACCGGGCCGTGATCACCGTCGAGAAGGCCCTCGACCTGTACGGCGCGCCGGTCTACGTGCGCAAGCAGATCGTCCACAACAAGCACGTGGTCTCCGACCTCGAGCACCGTGGCGCGGTGTTCGTCGAGGAGCTCGACGAGGTGCCCGAGGGCGCCACCGTGGTCTTCTCCGCCCACGGCGTCTCCCCGACCGTGCACGCGGAGGCGAAGGAGCGCGGCCTGAAGACCATCGACGCGACCTGCCCGTTGGTCACCAAGGTGCACCACGAGGCCAAGCGCTTCGCCGGCGACGACTACGACATCCTGCTGATCGGGCACGAAGGGCACGAAGAGGTCGAGGGCACCGCGGGCGAGGCACCCGAGCACATCCAGCTCGTGCAGAGCCCGGCCGACGTCGAGTCGATCGTGGTGCGCGACCCGGCCAAGGTGGCCTGGCTCTCCCAGACCACGCTGTCGGTCGACGAGACGATGGCGACCGTCGAGGCCATCCGCCGGCGCTTCCCGGAGCTGCTCGACCCGCCCAGCGACGACATCTGCTACGCCACCCAGAACCGCCAGCTCGCAGTCAAGGAGATCGCCCACGACGCCGACCTCGTGATCGTGGTGGGCTCCGCCAACTCCTCCAACTCCGTGCGCCTCGCCGAGGTGGCGCTCGAAGCCGGCGCAGGGGCTGCCCACCGCGTCGACGACGCCTCCGAGATCGACGAGGCCTGGCTCGAAGGCGTCGACAAGGTCAGCGTGACCTCCGGCGCGAGCGTGCCCGAGGCCCTGGTCGATGGCGTGCTGTCCTACCTCGCGGAGCGCGGCTACCCCGACGCCGAGGCCGTGCACAGCGCCGAGGAGTCCCTCATCTTCGCGCTGCCTCCGGAGCTGCGGCGAGACCTGCGGGCGGCCGCCACCGCTGGTTGAGCAGGTCGCTCTGCGACCGTCACGAACCCTGATGACGTCGCCTGGGGCCTCAGG
>JAWWPM010000241.1:0-10110 GCA_033854915.1 Nocardioidaceae bacterium | reverse complement strand
CTCATCCCACCCCCCGGTTCGCGGATGATCGACAGCCCGGAAGCACTGCATGCGCAGCTGCGCGACATGCTGCATATGGTGGCCGACATCTTCGAGAGGCGCTCGATCGGGTACTTCTTGTGCGCCGGCACCGCCCTCGGCGCCTGTCGCGGCGGCGATCTGATCCCCTGGGACTTCGACGTGGACCTGCTGGTCTCGCTCGACTCGTACGGCGCTGCGCTCGACGCGCTGCGCGAGGAGCTCCCTGCGCGCTACTCCGTGAAGGACCCGTGGACCGACCCCACCTACGAGCAGCTGTTCGGCCGGGTGCACCTGGCCGGCACCCACCACAAGTACGTTCACATCGACCTGTTCCCGCTGGGCGGCACCTTCGCCTCGCGCCGTGCCCAGCACGCCCATCTCCGGCTCTCCGGCTGGCTTCGTACCGCGTTCTACATCCGTACCCGGCTGGCGACCACGCCGGCGCCCTCGAGCTCTCGTGTGGTGCGGCTGATGGCCCGCGCCGGAGCGCGGGCGGTGCCCCGGAGGTGGCTGCTGTGGGCGTTCGGCGCGTTGTGCGGGCTGAGAAGCCAGGACGAGTCGTCGCACCTGACCAACCTGGCAGCCGGCTACCTCGAGGCCGAGGCCATGCCGCGCCGGCTGTTCGAGCGAGCCGGCCGGATCACTGTCGCCGATCGCGAGTACCGCGCCCCGTCTCCCCTCGAGGAGTACCTCGAGCGCATCTACGGCGACTACGGGACGCCACCTGAGCCGGCGGAGCGCGCCCGGTTGTTCGAGTTCTTCGACTCCTGGTACCTGCCGGTCCTGGGAGACGTCCCCCTCGAGGTGGACGAGTAGCAACGTCGCGCCGAGATGGCCGACCCGCAGGTGACCCGTCCGGATTCCGACCCTCGTGGGCGGCAACTTAGACTGTGGCGTCGTGCCCTGCTCGGGCCTATTGACTCGACGTGAGGTGTACCGCCGATGACTCAACCAGCAGCGACTTCCGGGGCGACCGTTCTCGTGACGGGCGGCACGGGCTCGTTCGGCGGCACCATGACGCGTCGGCTGCTGGCCGGAGACGTCGACGAGGTGCGGATCCTGTCCCGCGACGAGCTCAAGCAGGACGACATGCGACGCGCCCTCAGCGACTCGCGGGTGCGGTTCTACATCGGCGACGTCCGCGACTACGACAGCGTCGACCGGGCCACCCGTGGCGTCGACTACGTCTTCCACGCTGCGGCGCTCAAGCAGGTGCCGAGCTGCGAGTTCTTCCCGCTCGAAGCGGTGCGCACCAACGTGTTCGGCAGCGCCAACGTGATCGAGGCCAGCAACGCGAACGGCGTCAGGTCGGTGGTGTGCCTCGGCACGGACAAGGCGGCGTACCCCATCAACGCGATGGGCATGTCCAAGGCGATGATGGAGAAGGTCGCCCAGGCGTTCGCCCGCAACAACCCCACCGCGCGCACCGTCGTGTCCACCGTTCGCTACGGCAACGTGATGCTCTCGCGCGGCTCGGTGATCCCCCTCTTCGTCCAGCAGATCCGGGCGGGTCTGCCGATGACGGTCACCGACCCGTCGATGACCCGGTTCCTGATGTCGCTCGACGATGCCGTGCAGCTGGTGGAGCACGCCTTCGCCCACGCCGAGCCTGGTGACCTCTTCGTCCGCAAGGCGCCGGCGAGCACCGTCGCGGACCTGGCGTCGGCAGTGGCCCATGAGATGGGCGAGCAGCCCGACGTGAAGGTGATCGGCACCCGGCACGGGGAGAAGCTCTTCGAGACCCTGGCGACCCGCGAGGAGCTCACCCGGGCAGTGGACCAGGGCGACTACTACCGGGTGCAGGTCGACGCACGCGACCTCAACTACTCCGAGTACTTCGACGAGGGCGACCCGGCCGAGGCGGAGGACGACTACCACTCGCACAACACGGAGCGACTCGACGTGGATGGGGTGCAGGCCCTGCTCCGGGCGCAGGCGGACTTCCGCTCCCTGGTGGCGCGCTAGCGTGCTCGAGTTCGTCCTGGCCATGCTCACGACCGCGGTCGTGATGGTGCCGGTCCTTGCTGTGCTGCGCCGCCACCGGGTGCTCGACGTACCCAACGCACGGTCGTCGCACGTCTCGCTGGTTCCGCGCGGTGGGGGCGTCGCGCTGCTGGTGGGGGTGGCCGTCGGGGTGGCGTCGGTCGTGCTGGTGAAGCCGCCGTCGAGCGCGACTCCCCACCCTTCGGTCGTGACCGGCCTGGTCTGCGGTGTGGTGCTCTTCGGCCTGCTGGGCCTGGTCGACGACCTGTCCGATGTCGACGCGCGTGCACGGCTGGCCCTGCAGGTTCTGCTGTCCGTCGGCGTGGCCACGACCGTGGCGGTCGCGGTGCCCTCGCGGTGGAGCGAGGTGCTCGTGGCCGTCGTCGGCTCGATCTGGCTCGTCTCCTACGTCAACGCCTTCAACTTCATGGACGGCATCAACGCCATCTCGGCGGTCAGCGCCCTGCTCGCGGCTAGCTGGTTCGGCGGCCTGGCCGCCCACGACTCCGACGCCGTCGTCTACGCCGCCTCCTGGGCCCTGGCCGGTGCCTCCGTCGGCTTCCTGCCCTGGAACGCCCCTCGGGCCCGGGTCTTCCTGGGTGACGTCGGGAGCTACGGCGTCGGTGCCCTGATCGGGTCCCTCGCGCTGCTGACCGCCCTGCGGGAGGCAAACGTGTGGCTGGGGCTGGCGCCCCTGGCGGTCTACCTCGTGGACACCGGTGGCACGCTCGTACGCCGAGCGAGCCGCGGTGAGCCTCTCCTACGCGCGCACCGGTCCCACGTCTACCAGCGGCTGCTCGACCTCGGCCTCTCCCACCCGGCCGTGACCGGACTCGTCACGCTCGCGGGGATGCTGATCTGCCTGTTCACGCTGCTGCTGCCCACCGCCCTCGCGGTCGTGGTCGCCGTACTCGTGGGCGCGGTCTATCTCGCCCTGCCGCGGCTCATCCCGCCGCGAGCCACGAGTGTGGCCTCGTGAAGATCGGCATGATCAGCCAGTGGTACGAGCCGGAGACCGGAGCGGCCGCCCACCCCACGGCCATCGCCCGGGCCCTGGCCGCGCGCGGCCACGAGCTCAAGGTGCTCACGGGCTTCCCCAGCTACCCCCACGGACGCGTGTACGACGGCTACCGGATGCGGCTGCGTGCCCACGAGCGGCGCGACGGCATCGAGCTGCTGCGGGTGCCGGACTCGCCGAGCCACGACCAGTCGGCTCGCCGGCGCGCCCTCAGCCTGACGTCGTTCGCCCTCTCGGCCACCTCGCAGGTGGGGTGGTTGCGCGACGTCGACGTCTGCCTGACCTACCTCACCCCCGCCACCGTCGGGATGGCGGCGATGGCCCTGCGCCGGGCGTGGGGCGTGCCGTACGCGCTGTACGTGCAGGACCTGTGGCCGGAGACGGTCACCGCGAGCGGCTTCATCGGCAGCCCCCGCACCACCGCCCGGGTCGAAGGCGCACTCGAGGCCTGGCTGCGCAGGCTCTACCGCGGCGCCGACGCGATCGCCGCGATCAGCCCGACCATGGCGGCCGCCCTGGCGGACCGCGGAGCCGGTGTGACGCCGACCTCGATCCCCAACTGGGTCGACGAGCACATCTTCGGTCCGGTGCCGCGCGCCGGCCGGCCACATCTCGACGACCGTCGGTGGGTGATGTACGCCGGCGGCATCGGCGACGTGCAGTCGCTCGACACGGCGCTGCGCGCCCTGGCGCTGGTCGACGACCGCCCGGACCTGGCCCTGGCCCTGGTCGGCACCGGGGTCGCCGTACCCCGTCTCCGGGCGCTCGCCGCGGAGCTCGGACTCGGTGACCGGGTCCGCTTTCTGGGCGGCTTCGCGATGGAGGCCATGCCGGCGATCATCGCCGAGGCCGACGCCCAGCTGGTGTCGCTGAAGGACCTCCCGCTCTTCCACGGCACCATCCCCAGCAAGCTCCAGGCCTCGATGGCCTGCGGAGCCCCGATCGTGTGCGCGGTCGCCGGCGACGCGGCCGAGATCGTACGACGGGCGCGGTGCGGTTTCGTCGCAGCACCGGAGGATCCTGCGTCCCTGGCCGAGGCCTTCCGTGGGCTGGCGGACGCCTCGCCATCCGACCTGGCGGCGATGGGCGGCCGCGCGCGGGCGTCGTACGTCGCCGAGCTCGGGGAGACCTCGGGCGGCGCCGCCCTGGAGCAGCTGCTCGTCGCAGCCGCCGCCGGGAGAGTGCGATGAGCCGGGTTGCGCTGCTGGGAGCCTCGGGTTTCGTGGGCACGGCCACGGCGGAGGCACTGCGCGCCCGGGGAGCCGTGGTCGTGCCCGTACGGGCGCCGCGGCTCACCAGCAACGCGACCTCGGTGGCAGACCTGCAGGCCGACCTCGCGACGGCGGCGGGCCGCGCGGGTGTGGAGACGCTGCGCGCGGCCCTCGAGGGCTGCGACGCGGTGGTCAACGCGGCCGGCCTGGCCGCGGCCACGGGTCACCACCGACCCGACCTGATCGGCGCCAACGCCCTGCTCCCTCTTGCGGTGGCGCGCGCCCGGCCCGCCGGCGCCCGGCTGGTCCACGTGAGCTCGGCGGCGGTCCAGGGTCGCCGACCCGTTCTCGACGAGTCGACCGAGCGGGCCCCCTTCAGCCCCTACTCGCACTCGAAGGCGCTGGGCGAGCTGGTCCTGGCCGACGATCCCGGCGCTGTGGTGTTCCGTCCGACCTCGGTCCACGGTGCAGGTCGCGACACCACCAGGACCCTGGTGCGGGTGTTGACCTCCTGGGCCGCTTCGGTTGCCGGCCCGGGCGACGGTCCCACACCGCAGGTGCTGGTGGAGAACGTGGGAGACGCGATCGCCTTCGTGACCCTGTCCACCGAGGCCCCGCCCGGCGTCGTCCTCCAGCCGTGGGAGAAGCTCACGGTCGCGGGCCTGGTGCGCCTGCTCGGTGACCGCGAGCCGAAGCACGTCCCCGCTCGACCGGCCCGCCTGGTCGTGGGGGCAAGCGCCCGGCTGGGTGCACTGGCGGGCCCGCTGGCGGGTGCCTCGCGGCGGCTGGAGATGATGTGGTTCGGGCAGGACCAGCTGCCCGGGTGGCTCGACGCACGTTGGTCGCCTCCGGTCGGGCCCTCGGGATGGAAGGAGCTGGCGCCATGAGCCTGTCCTCCGGCATCGCCATCACCGGCGGCTCCGGGTTCCTCGGCTGGCACACGGCCTGCCGGCTCCGGGCCACGGAGTCGGTCGAGCCGGTGCTGCTGGGGCGCGGGGAGCTTGGCGACCCTGTCGCCCTGCGCGATGCGCTGGCGGGGGTCGACACCGTCCTCCACCTGGCCGGCGTCAACCGTGCCGACTCCGACCGCGAGGTCGAGGACGGCAACGCGGAGCTGGCGCAGACCCTGGCGGTGGCTCTCGACGGCCGACCGGTGCACGTGGTCTACGCCAACTCTGTGCAGGCCGATCTCGACAACGCCTACGGCCGCGGCAAGCGACGAGCCGCGGAGCTCCTGGCCGAGCTCCCGGGGACCCTGTCCGACGTCCTGCTCCCCAACCTGTTCGGCGAGCACGGCCGAGCGGCGTACAACTCCTTCGTGGCGACGTTCTGCCACGAGCTGGCCAACGGGCGTCGGCCTCAGGTGACCGGCGACCGGCAGGTCCCGCTGCTGCACGCGCAGGACGCAGCTGCCGGCCTGATCGGGGCGGCGCGGGTCCGCGAGGACGCCGTGCTCCGTCCGGCCGGAGAGCCGCACGGCGTCGGCGAGGTGCTGGCCCGGCTCGTGGACTTCCAGGCCACGTACGCCGTGTCCGGCGAGCTGCCCGACCTGTCCTCGCCGTTCGCGGTGGACCTGTTCAACACCTATCGCTCCCACCTCTTTCCCCAGCAGTTCCCGATCACCCCGGCCGTGCATCGTGACCCGCGGGGCGACCTCTACGAGACGGCCAGGTCCCATGGCGGGACCGGGCAGGTCTTCGTGTCGTCCACCCGTCCCGGACACACGCGCGGTGAGCACTACCACCTGCGCAAGGTGGAGCGCTTCTTCGTGCTCGCGGGCGAGGCGGAGATCTCGCTTCGCCGGCTCCTCCACGACGACGTGGTGACCTTCCGGCTCTCCGGTGAGACCCCGTCGTTCGTGGACATGCCCACCATGTGGGTGCACAACATCCGCAACGTCGGGGGCGGCGACCTGATCACGATGTTCTGGGCCGACCAGCTGCTCGATGCCGACCATCCCGACCAGTACCCCGAGAAGGTGACGCCATGAAGGTGATGACGATCGTCGGGACCCGCCCCGAGATCATCCGGCTCTCGCGGGTCATCGCCCGGCTCGAGGCCACCGAGGGCATCGAGCACGTGCTGGTCCACACCGGCCAGAACTACGACCACGGGCTCAACCAGGTGTTCTTCGACGACCTCGCCCTCCGGGCCCCCGACCACTACCTGGGGGTGGACACCTCGAGTCTGGGCGCCGTGCTCGGTGGGGTGCTGATCGGCACCGAGCAGGTGCTGCTGTCCGAGCGCCCCGACGCGGTGCTCGTGCTCGGCGACACCAACTCGTGCCTGGCCACAGTGATGGCCAAGCGCCTGCGGATCCCGACGTACCACATGGAGGCGGGCAACCGCTGCTTCGACGAGAACGTCCCGGAGGAGACCAACCGCCGGCTGGTCGACCACGTCGCCGACTTCAACCTCGCCTACACCGAGCACGCGCGTCGCAACCTCCTGGCCGAGGGTCTGCACCCTCGCCGCGTGATCGTGACCGGGTCGCCGATGCGTGAGGTGCTCGAGCACTTCCGCGAGCGGATCGATGCCTCCGACGTCCTGGCTCGGCTGGGACTGCAGCCGCAGGAGTACTTCCTGGTCAGCGCCCACCGTGAGGAGAACGTCGACTCCCCGGTGCGCCTGCGCATGTTGCTGGAGTGCCTGCGCGCCGTCCACGAGTCGTTCGGGCTCCCGATCGTGGTGTCCACCCATCCACGCACCCGTAACCGGCTCGAGGCCTTGGGTGAGGAGGTCGACGGGGACGTCCGATGGCTGGAGCCGTTCGGCTTCCATGACTACAACCGACTGCAGCTCGACGCCGCCTGCGTGCTGTCTGACTCGGGCACCATCTCGGAGGAGTCGGCGATGCTGGGCTTCCCCGCCATCACGCTGCGCGACTCCATCGAGCGGCCCGAGGCGCTCGACGCCGGGACGATCCTGATGACCGGCCTCGACGCGGACGACGTACGCCGTGCCGTCGGCGTCGCCATCGCCGATGGTCCGGTGGTGTCCTCGATGCCGGGTGGGTACGACGTCACCGACACCAGCAACCGGGTGGTCCGGTTCATCTTGTCCACGGCCTCCCGGCACCACGCCTGGGCGGGGGTACGCATGCCGGGCTCACCCGAAACCCCGGCCGAGGGACCCACCGCGTGAACGGGAAGTCCCCACGCAGGTCGATCGGTGGCCAGGTCGTCGAGACCGGCCTGGCCTCGCTCGGGTTCGACGTGCTGCGGCCGGACATCGCGATGGTGGAGACGCGGATCCCCCAGCGCCGACCGTTCGACGTCGTCCTGTCGCAGAGCTCCTGGAACGTCCTGCCGCGGCCGGACTTCCTGCGTCTCTCCGAGCCGTACCCCCGTTCTATGCGCCGCCGGATGTGGGCGCGCCGGGCGGTGGCTCGGGTCAACCTGCGCAGGGCTCGGCGCGTGCTGTCCCTGACCGAGGCCAACGCCGAGCAGGTGCGACGCTTCAGTGGCCGGGAGGTCGAGGTAGCGCCCGTCTGGCTCCCGCTCGACGCCCTCGAGACCACTGCCCGGCCGCGCGCCCTGCCGTCCGATCGTGGCTTCGTCCCCGGGACGCTGACCTGGTACAAGAACCCCTCTGCCGTCCTCGAGGTGGCCCAGCGTCGCGGGCTCGGGGAGCTCCTCTTCGCCGGGACCGATGACGGCTCGGGTTGCTGGCCCGACCTGGAGCGCCGGGCCGCCGAGGCGGGCGTGCGGGTCACTCGGGCGCTGCTGTCCCGCCAGGAGATGTACGACGAGCTGGCCTCGGCCACCGCAGTCATCCTTCCCAGCGACATGGAGACCCTGGGCTTCAGCCTGGGCGAGGCGATGTGTGTGGCGACCCACGTGCTCGCCTCGCCCATCCCGTCCCACCTGGAGGTAGCGCGGCACCTCGGCGCCGAGCCGGAGTGGCTGCCGGGCGAGGGACCCGAGTGGCAGGGAACCGAGCCGGCTGTCGCCGACGCCGCGGCAGTCCGGTTGTCCTGGATCTCGTTGGGAGAGGCACTGGGACTCGAACGACGAACGGCGGGTTGAGTTGGCCGGGTGCCCGACGCACCACGGGGACAATGCCGCGCGTCTGCCACGGATCACCGATCCGAGGACTTCGTGACCTGTGGTTTAGGCTCGGATGATGTCGCAGGCCGTCTCGGATCGAGGAGCTGACATGACGCCTCGAACCGAAGTCCTGTACGTGTCGAGCACGGTCACGCCTGCCGAGTTCGAGCGCATGCGTGGGCGGTTGCGCCCCGGCGCCCAGGCGGTCACCTACGGGATGCCGGAGGCGGCGTTCAAGTTCCACAGCCTCATCCAGCAGGGACTGCTGGCCCAGGGCTGCCGGATCCACTCCATCGTCGGACGGGCCGTGTCGCCGCGTTTTCACCTCGGCTCGTGGTGGCCGCGCCGCCGCGAGGTGGTCTCGGACCGACTCACGGTCGACCACCTGGCCTTTCCCAACCTTCCGGTGCTCAAGCAGGTCTACCTTGCGGTTGCGCTCGCGCGGGAGGCCCTCGCTTGGCGCTGGCGCACCCGCCGCGCGGAGAGCCGGGTGATGATCATCGATGGCGCCTACGTCTCCGCGATGACCACTGTCCTGCCGTGCCTGGGGGGCGCCGCACGGCTGGCCAGGATCGGGATCTTCGCAGACCTGTACTCCTACATGGCCGACGTCGCGGACGCGAGCGACCGGCGGGTCGGCGTCGTGCACTCCGCGGCACGGCGCTCCGTGGCCAGGTCGCTGGCGCTGCTCGACGGCTACGTCGTCCTCACCGAGCAGATGGCGGACGTGCTCAACACGGCCGGAAAGCCCTACCTCGTCATGGAGGGGCTCGTCGACGAGCTGGCCGTCGGGACGGATCCGGGCGGCGCGGGGAAGACCGCGCACCCGACGGTGCTCTACGCAGGCGCCCTGCGCAAGGAGTACGGCCTGGAGACTCTCGTCCGCGGCTTCCAGGCCTGGGACGAGCCCGACGCCGAGCTGGTCGTCTACGGCCAGGGCGACTACGCCACCGAGCTCGCTGCCATCGCCCGGGACGACCGCAGGATCACTTTTCGCGGGGCCGTGCCGATGGCCGAGCTCCTCGAGGCCGAACGCAACGCCTGGCTGTTGGTCAATCCCCGCCCCGCCGAGGAGGAGTTCACGAAGTACTCCTTCCCCTCGAAGAACATGGAGTACCTCGTCTCCGGCACTGCGGTGCTCACCACCCGCCTGCCCGGCATGCCCGCGGAGTACCTCGAGCACGTGCTGACGATCGACGAGCCCGGCCCCGCCGGGGTGGCCCAGGCGCTCGCCAAGGCCCTGGCCGAGGGCCGTGACGGGCTGCTGCGGCGGGGTGAACGAGGCCGTGCGTTCGTCCTCGAGCACAAGAACAACGTCCATCAAGCAGCCCGCATCCTCAGCCTGTCTCGGAGGGCAGCCCGATGACCATGACCCTGTCACGCGTCCTGGGCCACCCGCAGCTACGCGACGACGACGCCCCGTTGCTGTTCTCCTTCGCCGGCGGCAGCCGGTACGTCCCCCTGATCGCTGGGGCAGGCCTCTTCGCGGGATCCATCCTCCTGTCGCTCATCGGGCCCATCAACTGGAACATCGACAACGCAGGGGAGGTCTACGGCTTCCTGGTCGCCTGCCTCCTCGCCTTGGTGGCAGGCTACGTCTGGGCCGTTCGGAGGCACGCCGAGGCGTCGGTCGGTCGAAGGTGGCAGCTGCCGCAGGCGAGCGCGATCGTCGTGCTGGGCTCACTGCTCTACTTGGTGCTCTATCCGCTCACCGTCTACGACAGCACCGGGTCGTGGTTCCCGAACGTGGTGAAGGGTCTGACCGACCCGGGTCAGGCCTACGCGGACAAGACAGCGGCCGGGCTCGAGATCCCGCAGCTCGCGGTGT
>JAWWPM010000240.1:0-3409 GCA_033854915.1 Nocardioidaceae bacterium | reverse complement strand
TCGCTGCGCACGGGGATCATGGCCGGCTCCCCCTGTCCGGTCGAGGTCATGAAGCGGTGCGTCAACGACATGCACATGCCGGAGGTGGCGATCGCCTACGGCATGACCGAGACCAGCCCGGTGTCCTGCCAGACACGCAGCGACGACGACCTCGAACGGCGTACGGCGTCCATCGGTCGCGTCCACCCCCACGTCGAGATCAAGATCGTCGACCCGGCCACCGGCGAGACCGTCGAGCGCGGACAGCCCGGCGAGTTCTGCACCCGCGGCTACTCGGTGATGCTGGGCTACTGGGAGGACCAGGAGAAGACCAGCGAGGCGATCGACGCGGACGGCTGGATGCACACCGGTGACCTCGCCGAGATGCGCGAGGACGGCTACTGCAACATCGTGGGCCGGATCAAGGACATGGTGATCCGCGGTGGCGAGAACATCTACCCGCGCGAGATCGAGGAGTTCCTCTACACGCACCCCGACATCGCCGACGTGCAGGTGATCGGGGTCCCGGACCAGAAGTACGGCGAGGAGCTCTGCGCCTGGGTCAAGCTCAAGGACGGCGCGCAGACCCTCGACGCCGCCGGCGTACGCGCGTTCGCGACCGGGAAGCTCGCTCACTACAAGATCCCCCGCTATGTGATGGTGGTCGATGACTTCCCGATGACGGTGACCGGGAAGATCCGCAAGGTGGAGATGCGTCAGCAGAGCGCGAAGGCGCTGGGACTACAGGACTGAGGAGCACGCAGGTGACGGACACGATCGGGACGCTGGGCGAGGAGTTCTGGGCGTCGTACCTCCGGGACAACCCGACCGAGGCGCACCTCCTGGGCCACTACCCCGAGCGCGGCCGCTTCGAGGACGTGTCCCGGGCCGCCGAGGACCGGGTGATCGCCACCCAGCGCGACCTGGCGCAGCGCGCGGAGGCTCTCGACGACTCGGGTCTCGACGACGACGAGCGGATCACGCGCTCGGTGCTGGTCTCCAACGCGACCACGACCGCCGACCTGCTCGACGCCCGGCTCGCCGAGCTGTCCGCCGACCCGATCTTCGGCATCCAGACCTCGCTGCCGCTGATCGCCGGGATGCTCGGCCTGCCCGACGCGGCGGTGGCGGAGACCCTGCCGGCCACCTTCGAGGGGATCGGCCAGCACTTCCGTGACCTCGCCCAGCGGCACCTCGAGGGCGTCGAGCACGGCCGCACGCCGGCCGCGTTCGCGGTCCGGGGGACCGTCGAGCAGCTCGACGCCGCGCTCGCCGTACCCGCCGAGCGTGACCCGGTGCTCGACGCCCTGCACCCGCCGGAGGGCCTCGACGTGGCCGCCTGGCGCGCGTCGCTGGTCGAGGCGATCAGCAAGCACGTGCGGCCGGGCATGGAGGCCTACCGCGACGCGTTGAGCGACGAGGTGCTGGCGCACGCCCGGACCGACGAGCAGTGCGGACTGTCCTGGCTCGACGACGGAGCATCGGCGTACGCCGCGACGCTGCGCTACTTCACGACCACCGACCGCACCGCGCAGGACATCCACGACGTCGGCCTGGCGCAGGTCGCCTCGCTCGCCGACGAGTACCGCTCCCTCGGCGCCGACGCGCTCGGCACCGGCGACCTGGGCGAGATCTTCGAGAAGCTGCGGACCGACCCGGCACTGCACTTCCGCACCGGCGACGAGCTGGTCGAGGCCTCCAAGGTGGCGATGGCGCGCGCGCACGACGCGATGGGCGACTGGTTCGAGGTGGTGCCGAAGGCGCCGTGCGCGGTCGAGGGCACCATGACCGGCGCCAAGGCGTTCTACTTCCCGCCCGCCGAGGACGGCAGTCGGGGTGGCACGTTCTTCGTCAACATCGCCGACCCGACGTCGTGGGGCACGTTCGAGCTCGAGGCGATGGCCTTCCACGAGGGCATCCCGGGCCACCACCTCCAGCTCGCGATCGCGGCGGAGCTGCCGGACTCGATGCCGACGTTCCGCAAGCACATGCACAACTCCGCCTACGCCGAGGGCTGGGGGCTGTACTCCGAGCGGCTCAGCGACGAGATGGGCCTCTACGGCAGCCAGGTCGACCGGATCGGGATGCTCGCCGCCGACTCGATGCGCGCCACCCGGCTCGTGGTCGACACCGGCATCCACGGGCTTGGCTGGGGCCGGCAGCAGGCCGTCGACTACATGCTGGCCAACACCCCGCTGTCCGAGGGCGTGGTCCGCCCGGAGATCGACCGCTACGTGGTCTCGCCGGGTCAGGCCACGTCGTACATGATCGGCCGGCTGGAGATCCAGCGGATGCGCCGCGAGGCCGAGCAGCGCCTCGGCGACGCGTTCTCCGTCAAGCACTTCCACTCCGCCGTCCTCGACAACGGCTCCCTCCCGCTCGGCGTCCTCGACCAGGTGGTGAAGTCCCGGCTGGGCTGAGCCTGGCCCCGGTTTCCGGATAGTGCCGACCGGTTTGGTCGTCAGCGGGGCGCCTGCACGACGAATTCGGACGGCACTATCCGACGTCGGCGATGCCAGCCAGCCGGCAGAGGGTGGTGAAGCCGTCGTCGGTGCCGGGCCAGTGGGCGCGGAGCGGGTCGATGCCCACGCGGCGTACGACGGAGCGCAGCACCAGGACCACCACGATCGCGTCGTCGGCGTAGCCCAGCACCGGGACGAAGTCGGGGACCAGGTCGATCGGGAACGCCAGGTACCCGAGCAGCAGGCCCAGCCGGACGCGTACGCCGCGTGGCTGGGCGGGGTCGCGGGCCAGCCGGGTGAGCAGCCGGACCAGGTCGGGGAGGATCCGCAGGCCCTCGCGGAGCAGGCCGCCACGGGGTCGGGCGACGACCAGCGCGAGCACCAGCAGCAGCCACACCAGCACCAGCCCACCGAGCACCCCGAGTGCCACACGCAGCCAGAGGTGCCCCATGGCGTCACTCTCGCAGGGTGGTTCGTACGCTGGTGGGGTGGCAGATCAGCTGGTGGTCGGGTTCGACCTCGACATGACCCTGATCGACACCCGTGCCGGGTTCGCTGCGACGCTCGAGGCGCTCGGCGCCGAGCTCGGGATCACCTTCCCCACGGAGGCGATGACCGCCCGGCTCGGGCCGCCGCTGGCCCACCTGCTGCGCGACCACCTCGCTGAGGACGCGGTCGGCCCGGCGGGTGACCGGTTCCGCGCGATCTACCCGGACACCGCAGTGCTGCCGACGCCGGCGTTCCCGGGTGCGCACGACGCGATCGCTGCGGTACGACGGGAGCACGGCCGGGTGCTGCTGGTGACCGGCAAGCACACGCCCAACGCCCAGCTCCACGTCGACCACCTCGGGCTCGACGTGGACGTCGTCGAGGGCTGGGTCTGGGGCGAGGCGAAGGGAGCCGTGCTGCGTGAGCACGGCGCCGGAATCTACGTGGGCGACCACGTCCACGACGTCGAGGGCGCCCGG
>JAWWPM010000239.1:0-3979 GCA_033854915.1 Nocardioidaceae bacterium | reverse complement strand
GCAGGCGTCGTGAGAGCTCGGCGGCCGCGCGAGCGGCGTACCGGGCGACGGTGACCCGCGGCGGGTGGCGCACCGACGCACCTTGCGTCGACGCGTGGGCCGGACGGCTCAGGGCCATGACACGGCCGATCGAGCGCTGCTCACCCTCCCAGTAGAGAAGGCGATCCCTGCCAGTCACCTGACTGGCGCGCGCTCAGCCCTGCCGCGACAGCAGCTGGATGACGGTCTCGCCCGGGCAGGCGCTCGACTCCCGGATGGCCCAGCGACCGGTGTAGCCGTTGCCGGTCCAGTTGGCCTCGGCATCGTGGTCCTCGGTCTCACCCTCGGTCACCTTGAACCCGGCGGTCTTCGCGGCGTTCAGCGCCGAGAGCACGTCGGGGAAGGCGGTTCTCGTCACCCCGGTGGCGACCAAGCCGTCCGCGCCGCGGTCCTCGACGTGGTAGACCACCGTGCCGGGCGGCAACGGGAAATCCGTGGGGTAGCCGCTCGGGAGGTCGGTGACCGGGTGGGCGTCGGCACGACAGGTCGAGGTGTCCGCAGCCGCGGTCAGGTCACCGCCGGCATCGGGCTCGGCGGCGGACTCACCCTTGTCGCCGCAGCCCGCAGTGAGCACCAGCAGCGCCGAGACCAGGGCGGCCGCGCCGAGCCGACCGGCGCCGGTCACGACGGGTTCCGGTGCGCGACGAGCTTGTTGTCCGACTCGTGGAGCTCACGGACGCGGTCGCGCGGGTCGGTGACTGCGGTGATCGTCTGGCGCTTCCCGGAGGCCGGCCAGCGGAAGACCAGCACGGTGCCCTGGCCCGGCTTCAGCGAGGTCACCGTCCGGCCGACCCGGGTCTGGTTGTCGGTGACCGTCGTGGTGAAGTCGGTGACCCTGCGGTTGCCGGTGTTGCGGACGGTCACCCGGTCGACCCACCGGCCCGAGGCTGTCTTGCTCAGGTGCTGCTTCTTGAGCTTGAGGTTCACCGCCGGGTCGTAGGCCGAGAACAGGCCGAGCCCGCTGCTCTGCCGGGCGATCGTGGCGTACGCCGCCTGGGCGTCGGCGGGACCGGCCCCGCTCGTCTCGGAGGCGTCGGTGACACAGGTCTTGATGCACCCGTCGGCGAACGCCGCCTCGATCCGCCCCTGCTTGTCGGTGGTCACGTCGATGAAGTCGAGCAGGTTGCGGTCGCTGCCGCACGTCGTACCCCCGGTGCAGATGGAGCCGCGCTGGACCGGGTCGTTCGGAGTGGCGTCGCTGGTCACCCAGGTCTTGCCGCCGTCGTACGTCGTGGCGAGGTAGAGGTGCCAGACGCCCTTGAAGTTGGCGGCGTCCTGGTAGTTGCCGCCGGTCGGCGTGCCGATGAAGGCCAGGGTGGCGCGGTCGTCGTCACCGGCGACCATGGTGGGGAAGACGGCGTTCTTGATGCCGAACCCGCCACCCACGACCTGCGGGGTCGACCACGTGCTGCCCTGGTCGTGGCTGACCGCGACACTCGGGCGGCCGTCGGAGCCGACGGAGCCGAGGTAGACGGTGCCGTTGGCGCCGACACCGACCGACGGGTCGGCGTCGCTGGGGCTGGTGCCGGGCACCTTGTTGACGGTCCAGGTGGTGCCGCCGTCCTTGGAGACGACGACCGCGGCGTTGCTCCCGCAGGCCTTGTTGGGCAGGTACGCCGTGCCGTCCGGCGCGACCTTCACGTGACCGTGCAGGCCACCGCAGTCGAGCAGGCTGTACGTCGGGACTCCGGGGCCGAACGTCGTACCACCGTCGTGCGAGGCGGCGCAGAACGCCGTGGCGATGTCCTGGCTGCAGTAGTAGACGGCGTGCGGGTAGGTCGACGTGGGCAGCGAGCCCAGCCCGTTCGGGCTGTAGACGCCTCCGCCCAGGGTCTGGTGGTCGGCGCCGGAGGGGATGCCGCCTCCGGTGCTCGGGTTCCAGGTGGCGCCGTCGTCGTCGGTGTAGCAGGTGGCCGAGTCGGCCCCTGTGAGCTGCGACTCGAAGGTGCGGCCGGTGGCGTGGTCGGTGAAGAGGATCGGGTCGAGGCTCAGCGTGCTGCCTACCAGGCACCCGTTGGCGGCGTTGGCCGACACATCGGACCAGTGGGCCGTCGCGGGGGCCGTGCTGTCGTCGAACCTCACCTGGTAGGTCGACAGGTTGGCCTGGTACATCGTCGAGCCGGTCTGCCAGTTGGTGCCGATCGAGGGCTCGCCGGCGTTGTTGCTGTCACCGAGCGCGGCCGGTGCGGGGTACGCCGTGAAGCCGGGCGGGGTCGCGGTGCCCGGCGGGGGCGGCGCCGCCTGGTTGGTCAGCACGGCCTTGGCGGTGTAGCTGTCACCGAGCGGCGCGAACGGGACGACGCGGACGGTGTAGGTCCCGGTGGTCGGCGGGATCACGACCTCCTCGGGATCGGCGCTGGAGGCCGAGGTGCCCACGGTGTTGCCGGCGGCGTCGAGCACGTAGATGTCGAAGTCCGCCGCGGTGTTCGGCCAGGCCACGTCTACCTTGAGCGCGTGGCCGGTGTCGTAGCCCGACGGGGTCGAGACGTGGAGGGTGAAGTCGTCACAGCTCATCGGCGCCGTGCAGTCGGGCGCGCCGAGAGCGGTCGCGGTCGCGTTCGGGGCCACGAACGGCCCGCCCGACCAGGTGACGCTCGTGGACGTGTCGCTGACGGTCCCCTCCGCCGGGTTGCTGGCCACGGCGTGGCCGCTCAGGGCGAGCAGGGCTGCCACCAGACCGGTGGCGGAGGCGAGACCGATCACTCGGCGGGCGCGGTGGGCACGTGGCATGGGGACTCCTGAGATCGACGGCATCGACCGGTCAACGAGCCGCTCGCCGCGGGGTCACGCCTCAGTGAGTGATGACGACCGGGATCCGTACCGCCGAGCCGTCCGCGGCGGTCCAGGTGACCGCGCCGTCGTCCAGGGTCCGCGACCCCACGCCGTACACGTGGATCCGGAAGGTGAGGCTCTCCCCGGGGGCGAGTCGGGTCGCCGCCGGAGTGACCAGGACCTGGTGGTGACCGAAGCCGGTGGCGGTGGAGGAGAAGTACCTCGCTCGACCGCTGACGTTGGTCACCCGGCGCTCCACGACCGACGGCGAGGAGGAGGTGTGGGCGAGGAGGACCGACGGCGTGTCGAGCGCGTCGCTGCGGGCCGGCCCGTCGAGCCAGCGTCGGAAGCTGCCGGGGCGGGGCAGATAGGCCAGGTGCGGCCGGGCCGAGGGCCGGGCGGCCGCGAGACCGGCACCCTTCCGGAGCGGTCCCTGACCCGGGAGGGAGCCGGCGGTGGTGGCCAGCGCGGAGCGGACCTGGCCCGGTGTCCACCCGGGGGCTGCGCCCAGGGCCGCCGCGAGCCCGCTGACCGCCGCGGTGGCGGCGGAGGTCCCGGACTCGAGGTCCCAGCGCAGGCCGCGTTCGTCGGGGGGTACGGCGCCGAGCACGCCGACGCCGGGCGCCAGGAGGTCGGGCTTGAGCAGGGAGGAGTGCGGGTCGCCGGCACGCGACCAGGCCGGCACCCGCGGCCGGAACCGGGCGATCCCGGCGGGGGCGAGTCGCACCCGCGCCTGCGGGTGGCTGCGCGCCCAGGCCACGAGCGTCCGCCCGGCCCGGGCGTCGAGGTGCACCGTGGGCACGCTGTGGAAGTCGGCGTCGACGGAGCCCGGCGCGGTGTTCACCAGCACCATGCCCACGCCGTCCGCCTGCGCGACCGTCGCGGACTTGTCCACGCGCCCGATCTCGCCCCGCCGGCAGACCACGACCCGTCCGGCCGCGCGGCCGGCGTCGAGGCTGCCGGGCCGGCAGCGGGCCGCGGCCCGCACCGAGCGGCCAGGCGCGGCGATCCGGCTGCCGAGGACGAGTCCGACCGGTCCGGGGCGCTGTCCCGATGACATCGCGCCGACGAGCCGCGGGCCTCCGCTGAGGGTCACACTGCCGCGACTCTGGGTGCCCGTGGTCGCGCCGACCGTGGTCACCCACGGGGACGGGTGGGCGGCGTGCGC
>JAWWPM010000238.1:0-2982 GCA_033854915.1 Nocardioidaceae bacterium | reverse complement strand
CATGAGGTTCATCGGTTCAGGCCGTACCCGGATCGTCGCGCTGTTCGCGGCGATCCTGCTGGCCAGCGGGATCGGCGTCGCCATGGCGGCGAACACGTCGTCCTCCAAGACCGCCAGCAACGCCATGAGCGCGGGTCGTGGCATCGACGAGTTCGGCATGACCAAGTCGTTCTTCAAGGGCCACTCCGTCAACTTCACCTACACCAAGGGTTTCTTCTGCGACCGCCACGTCTCGTCGGCCGCGACCAGCAAGTGTGAGGCCGGCAAGCAGTGGAAGCACGCCCCCAAGGGCGGTCACGACCCGCTGTACATCACCGTGCCCCTCGGCTTCACCACCAGGGCCATGAGCATGGACTGCCCCAACGGTCTGGTCTGTGTCGACCACCCGGGCACGATGGACCTCTCGCGTCTCGAGCCGGCCCTCAAGCCGCTCTACCCGACCCTGACCGACGCGCAGCTCACCGCCGCGCTGGAGAACTTCTCGACCCCCGGTCACAACCACTTCATCACCACCAAGGCCGGCGGCGCGCCGGAGTGGTGGGACGTCCGGGTCGTCGGGGTCACCGACAAGTCCGTCTACCGCGACATCAACCAGCACAAGTCGGCCAGCTACCTGCTCAAGCAGGTCAAGGCGGGGAAGACGACGCCGGTCATTCCGACCAACCTGTTCCTCTTCTTCGGCGTGAAGTGAACCTCGCTTCGCACTGATCGTCAGCCACGAGACCCCGCCTCGACCACCGAGGCGGGGTCTCGTGCGGGTACGACACAGCCGGGGGCGGCGAGCCGCGCCGGCGGAGCCCCACTGGCCTCCGGCGTCCCACTCCCGAGGCACTTCTGACACTTCTCGGGGGTTGCAACGGCCGATAAGTGACGGGATACCCGGTCAGCCGGGGATCCCGACGACAGCCACCAACCCACCCCTGCGGGTGACGGGGGAGTACGTCGTACCCCTTCGTTACCATCCCGTGTTCCGGTGGTGGCTCGGGCGTTGCCTTCCGCTACGTACGGTGGCGGTGCCCGATGTCCGGCGAGCTCCAACTTGCATGGCATCGGCGGCTGCCGACCTGACTGGGGGGTGGGGTCGGCACAGCCCGTGGACCGCCCGCAGTCCCCGCTGCGGGCGGACCACGCCCCGACAGACAGATCCCCGCAAGTGCCCCCCGTGCTCCGTACCGACCATGCGACTCTGGCCGATCGGTCGTCAGGATCCGGGCCCGCGCCGCTTATGCTCCGCCCATGACGCACCGGGTGCTCGTGGTCGAGGACGAGCAGGAGATCGCCTCCCCGCTGGTGCACACCCTCGAGCGCGAGGGCTACCTCGTCGACCATGTGACCACCGGCAAGGCCGCTCTGGAGACCGCGGGCGACCACGACATCGTGATCCTCGACCTCGGCCTGCCCGACATGGACGGCCTCGACGTCTGCCGGGCGCTGCGCGAGGGCGGCTACGACGGTGCCGTCCTCATCGTCACCGCCCGGGCTCTCGAGCTCGACCGCGTCGTCGGACTCGACTCCGGCGCCGACGACTACCTCGCCAAGCCGTTCGGGCTGGCCGAGCTCCTGGCCCGGCTGCGCGCGATCCTGCGTCGTACGTCGCTCCGGGCGGCCGCCACGGAAGACGCCGCACCGAACGACCACGTGCTCCGGGTCGACATCGAGGCGCACCGGGTCTACGTCGGGACGACCGAGGTGCCGCTGACCGGCAAGGAGTTCGACGTGCTGACCGTGCTCGTCGCCCACCGCGACAAGGTGGTCTCCCGCGCCCAGCTGATGGCGGACGTCTGGGCGGAGAACTGGTACGGCTCGACCAAGACTCTCGACGTCACCATCGGCCGGCTCCGCCACAAGCTCGAGGGCGTCGGCATGAGCGAACGCGTCGTCACCGTCCGCGGCGTCGGTTTCCGCCTGGAGACCGGCAGAGGCTGAACGCCGGGTCGTCGGTGACTTCTCAGCCGACCAACGCGTCGACCGCCGCCCGCGCGTGGCTGCGCATGGCCGCGTCGACACCCAAGCGGTCGCCGGTGAGGAGCAGGTCGTGCAGCAGGCCGCGGGCGACGGCCAGGTCGAGCCGGGCCTGGAGTCGGGCGGCTCGCTTCGGTACGCCGCGCACGCCCCACATGTCGACCAGCGCGTCGAGCCAGGTGGTGACCAGGCGCCCGCGAAGCTCCACGGCATGGGGAAGGCCGAGCATCGCGTGGCTCGACAGCTCGAAGAAGAGCGGGCCGTAGACCAGCGCGTCGTCGGTGACCAGGTGCCAGAACCGCATCCCGGCCTCGAACGGGTCGGGGTCCTCGCGCGCCTCGGCGACCATCAGGGCCAGCGTGTCCCGTGCGCCCTGCTCGACGACGTCGACGACGGCGGCGAGCAGTCCCTCCCGGGAGCCGAAGTGGTAGATCAGCATCCGGTGGCTGGTGCCGATCGCCTCGGCCAGCGCACGCAGGCTGGTGTCGCCCACTCCGTGCTCGGCGAAGTGCCCGATCGCGCGCCCCAAGAGGGCGTCCCGCCCGGTGGGCGGGGGTGGCGCCGCGGCGTCGGTCACGCGTGGACGGGCTCGGCGGCGGCCTTCAGCGCCGCGCTCTCCACGTCGACGTACCTGCGCACGAGCCGGCCGAGCAGCAGCGTGATCATCCACGACATCGGCCCGGACTGCTCGATCTCGAGCGTCAGCCGAGCGCCCCCGTCCGGTTCGACGGTGACGGAGTGGCGGCCCACGAGTCGTACGCCGGGCTGCCGCGAGGTCCACACGAAGCTCTCGCCCGCGACGACCTCGGTCGCCTCCCACACCCCCGCGGCCAGCTTGTCCTGCTTGATCCTCGTCCTGCTGCCTACCTTCAACGGACCGTCGTCCAGCCGCTCGACGGTCTGGTACGTCGTGATCCGCTCGGGCCAGCGCTCGACGTCGCTGAGCACGTCCCAGACCCGGGCCGGGTCGGCGGCGACGGCGGTCGTCCTCTCGTACTTCATGTCCCCTCCTCGTTGTTG
>JAWWPM010000237.1:0-3323 GCA_033854915.1 Nocardioidaceae bacterium | reverse complement strand
CACTGCACCTTCCCCGGCTGCACCCGACCACCCCTGATGTGCCACGCCCACCACCTCACCCACTGGCTCAACGGTGGGAAGACGTCGCTTTCCAACCTCGCGTTGTTGTGCGGCCACCATCACCGGGTCATCCACCACACACCCTGGCAGATACGGCTCAACCCCCACGACCACCAACCCGAATTCCAGCCCCCACCCAAACCCGGCGTCATAGCCGAATGGATCCGATATCGACCCCGAAAAGAATGAGCCCCCGATCTGCCACGCCCTTTGATCTGCGAGCGCCGATCTGGCACACCCCGTTCCACATCCAGCCCCACGGCCACCCCGGAAGCGCGCCACCCCGTTCACATCCCGATCCACCTACGGCGACCCTTGGCGACGTCGGCGTCGAGGCGTAGGAAGGGCGCATGACTCTCGGACCCCGCTGCACCTTCATCCCGCCCTACCTGCTCGAGCGCATCGCCGCCTCCGACTCCGTGGTCGCCGATCACTGCCGCGCGACGCTCGCCAGGGACCGGGAGTTCCGGGCCGGGAGAGAGACCGCGCCCCAGCAGGCCACCGCCGCGCCGGCGTCGGGTGGGGCCGCCTGGGTGGTGCACACCGCGGCCAACGGCACCACGCTCCCGGGCAGTGTCGTGCGCTCGGCGGGGCAGGCCGCGTCGGGTGACGCCAGTGTGGACGAGGCGGCCGACGGCATCACCGCCACCCTGAGCCTCTACGCCGACGTCTACGACCGTGCGTCGTACGACGACAAGGGCGCGGAGGTCGTGCTCACCGTGCACTACGAGCAGGGTTACGACAACGCGTTCTGGAACGGCACGCAGCTGGTGTTCGGCGACGGTGACGGCAAGATCTTCGGGACGTTCACCAAGCCCGTCGACGTGCTGGGTCACGAGTTCACCCACGCCGTCACCCAGTTCACCGCCAACCTCACCTACCAGGGCCAGTCGGGTGCGCTCAACGAATCCGTGTCCGACTGCTTCGGAATGTGCGTGAAGCAGCGGCTGCTCGGCCAGACCGCGGCCGAGGCCGACTGGCTGGTCGGCGAGGGCATCTTCCTGCCCGGCATCAACGCCCGCGCTCTGCGCGACATGGCCAACCCCGGCACGGCGTACGACGACCCGATCCTCGGCAAGGACCCCCAGGTCGGCAGCATGGCCGACTACGTCGACACCACCGACGACAACGGTGGCGTCCACACCAACTCCGGCATCCCCAACCGCGCCTTCCAGCTCGCGGCAACTGCGCTCGGTGGCGACACGTGGGACGGCGCCGGTCGCATCTGGTACGCCGCACTCACCGGCACCCAGGTCACCGCCGACACCGACTTCGCGGGGTTCGCGGCGGCCACGATCGCGGCGGCCGGCGACCATGCGGACGCGGTCCGTCAGGCGTGGAGCACTGTCGGGGTGACGGCCGGCACCGGCACGGCGCCGGCCACGCCGGCGTCCAACGGCGCGGGAGGGCACGAGGTCCGGGTCCGCCGCACGGGCGGGATCGCGGGACGCACCGTCGAGGGCTCGATCGATCTCTCCGTCGACAGTCCGACCGCCCAGGCGGTGCGCGGGCTGGTGGACCGCATCGACCGCGCCGCGGCGGTCGAGCCGGAGGGGACCCTCCCCGACATGTTCAGCTACACCTTCGAGATCGGCGGCCGAGCGGTGACCGTGCCGCAGCACCAGCTCAGTGACGACCAGAGGGCACTCGTCGACCTGCTGCTCAACCCAGGGGCGTCGCCGGCGTAGCGCTCGGTCAGGCCAGGGCGCGGTCGAGGGCGGCGGCCACGTGCAGCGTCGTGCACGGGTAGACCGGCAGCTCGCAGTCGGCCTGCTTGATCAGCAGCTCCAGCTCGGTGCAACCGAGAAGCACTCCGCCGACGCCGGCGTCCCAGAGCTCCTCGATCACGCCGAGGACCCTCGCCCGGGTGGAGTCGACGACGCGGCCGTGCACCAGCTCGTCGTAGATCGCGGAGTTGAGCCACTCATGGTGACGGGCGTCGGGCACGACCGCCTCGAGGCCACGCTGGGCCAACCGTTCGGTGAAGAAGCCGTCGGACATCGCCACCGACGTGCCGATGAAACCGACCCGGGTCACCCCGTGCGCGACGACCTCGTCGGCCACGACGTCAGCCAGGTGCAGCAGGGGTATGTCGACGGCTGCCTCGACCTGGTCGGCGACCCGGTGGAAGGTCGTCGTACACAGGAGCAGGAAGTCGGCGCCCGCGCGTTCGACGCCTCGTGCGGCGTCGGCGAGGAGCTCACCGACCTGCTGCCAGCGTTCCTCGTCCTCGAGGGCGGTCAGCTCCGCGAAGTCGACCGTGCTGAGCACGAGTCGCGGCGAGGAGAGGCCACCCAGGCGTTCGCTGACTCCGAGGTTGAGGTCGCGGTAGTAGACCGAGCTGCTCTCCCAGCTCATCCCGCCGATCAGTCCGATCGTCTGCATGGCCCGAGTCTGACCTGCTCCGGGCCGGTTGGCACGGGGGTCCCACGGATCAGACCCGGTGCACCTTGTGCTGGGCGGCCTGAGCGCGGGGCTTGATCACCAGCTCGTCGATGTTGACGTGCGACGGACGGGTCGCGATCCATGCGATCGCGTCGGCGACGTCCTCGGCGACGAGCGGGTCCGGCACACCGTCGTAGACCGCGTCGGCGCGCGCGCGGTCGCCTTCGAAGCGGTTGAGGGCGAACTCCTCGGTGCGCACCATGCCCGGTGCGATCTCGCTGATCCGGATCGGCTCGCCGACCAGCTCGAGCCGCAGGGTCTCGGTGACGACCTGCGTGCCGTGCTTGGCCGCGGTGTAGCCGGCCCCTCCCTCGTAGGCGATCCGGCCGGCCGTCGATCCGACATTGACGATCAGCCCGTCGCCGCTCGCCTTGAGGGCAGGCAGCAGGGCCCGGGTGACGTTGAGGAGACCGATCACGTTGACCTCGTACATGTGGCGCCACTCGTCGGGATCCGCCTCGGCCACCGGGGCCATCCCGAACGCGCCGCCGGCGTTGTTGACCAGCACGTGCAGCGAGTCCCCGACGGTTGCGGCGAGCGCGGCCACTGACTCGGGGGACGTCACGTCGCAGGTCATCGCGGTGCCGTCGATCTCCGCCGCGAGCGCCTCGATCAGGTCGGTACGGCGTGCCGCGCACAGCACGGCGTACCCCTCGGCGGCGAGCGCCCGCGCGGTGGCGGCCCCGATCCCGCTGCTGGCCCCGGTCACGACGGCGGTACGACGGCTCATGCCCACGATTGTGCCCGCCGGGTCGATCCGGGGCAGACGCGCCCATCCGACGGTGGCACACTGGGGGCCCGATGGGACGTCACGCCGA
>JAWWPM010000236.1:0-5422 GCA_033854915.1 Nocardioidaceae bacterium | reverse complement strand
GTCTCGGTGGTGACGGCATACTGGCGGGCGAGCTGGTTCACCGACATCCGCCCGCGCTCGGTGACCAGACGCGCGATCGCCTGCTGGCGTTCCTCGGCGTACATGGCAACGAGCTCCTCGTATCTGTGTCTGTGTGGTTTTACGCCCGAACGTGTTGACTTGTCAAGGGGGTGCGGGAGTAGCGTGTCGCCATGAGCGCCGAGTCGTCTCCCGCCTTCCTGCACGGCACCCCGGTCGTCCCCGGCGTGGCCTACGGGCCCGCACTGGTGGTCCGCGGTGAGGTGTCGCCGGAAGCGATCGCGCGTTTCGACGGTGCCTCGCTCGGCGAGGAGGCCGCCCTCTCGGCGTACGACGAGGCGGCGGAGGCCGTCGCCACGGGGTTCGCGCGCCGGGCCGACAAGGCCTCCGACGCCGCCGCCGAGGTGCTGACGGCCAGCGCCGGGCTGTCCCGCGACAAGGGCCTGCGCTCGGCGGTCCGCAAGCACCTGCGCAGCGGCGAGGACCTGCTGACCTCGGTGCATGCCGCGGTGGAGCAGTTCACGGCGGTCTTCACGCAGATGGGCGGCCTGATGGCCGAACGGGTCACCGACCTGCGCGACATCGAGCGCCGCGTGATCGCCCATCTCGTGGGCGAGCCCGAGCCCGGCGTCCAGCTGCCCGACACCGCGGTCATCCTGCTCGCCGAGGACCTCGCGCCCTCCGACACCGCGACCCTCGACCCGCGGATCGTGCTCGCCCTGGTCACCGAGCGCGGTGGCCCGACCAGCCACACCGCCATCATCGCCCGCCAGCTCGCGATCCCGTGCGTGGTCGGCACCCACGGGATCATGGACATCACCGCCGGCACCCCGCTGCTCGTCGACGGCACCGCCGGCACCATCGAGGCCGGTTCCGACCCCGGCGAGGCCCAGCGGCTGGTCGAGAGCGATCGCGAGCAGCGCGCCGCTCTGGCCACGTGGACCGGACCGGGCGAGACCGCCGACGGCACTCGCGTGAAGATCCTGGCCAACGTCGCCGACGGCGAGTCCGCGCGCGGCGCGTCCGACGGCCCGGTCGAGGGAGTCGGACTGTTCCGCACCGAGCTGTGCTTCCTCAACCGCACCGAGGAACCGTCCGCCGAGGAGCAGGGACGCATCTACGGCGAGGTCCTGGCGCCGTTCAAGGGCCGCTACGTCGTGGTCCGCACCCTCGACGCCGGCTCCGACAAGCCGGTGGCGTTCGCGACCCACGAGGGCGAGGAGAACCCCGCCCTCGGCGTCCGCGGCCTGCGCCTGTCGTTCGACAACCCCGGTCTGCTCGTGCGGCAGCTCGACGGGATCGCGGCGGCGGCCGAGTCGACCGGCACCGAGACCTGGGTGATGGCGCCGATGGTGGCGACGGTGGCCGAGGCCACGGAGTTCGCGGCCGCGGTCCGCCAGCGCGGCCTCAAGCCCGGCGTGATGGTCGAGGTGCCGTCGGCCGCGTTGCTCGCGCACCGGATGCTCGAGGTCGTCGACTTCCTCTCCATCGGCACCAACGACCTCACCCAGTACACGATGGCCGCCGACCGCATGGCCACCGACCTGGCCCACCTCACCGACGCCTGGCAGCCGGCCGTGCTCCAGCTGATCGCGATCACCGCGGAGGCCGGCAAGCAGGCCGGCAAGCCGGTCGGGGTGTGTGGCGAGGCGGCCGCGGACCCGTTGCTGGCCTGCGTGCTCGTCGGCATGGGGATCACGTCCCTGTCGATGGCCTCGGCGGCCGTGCGCCCGGTCGGTGCCCGGCTCGCGGGGGCCAGCATGGACCATCTCGAGGACGCCGCCGAGGCGGCGCTGGCTGCCAACGACCCGATGGCGGCTCGCGAGGCCGTGCGCAAGGTCCTCGACGCCTGAGGGTTCGCCTGCGCGGGCGGCGTTCGACCGCGCAGGTTCGGCGACGTGTGCGGTGCTGTTGCCGGTTCTGCGGTGCGTGCGAGCACTTCCGCGGTGATGACGCCGCGTTACTCGTCGGTCAGGCCGGGGCCGCCGCCACGGTGACCGGTACGCCGTTCAGGGCGGCGTTGCCCGACAGGTCGAGCAGGGCGGGGTCGGTGAGGTCGTTGATCGAGGCGCCCGGCACCTTCGTTGCGTGCCGGAGGCGGGTGCCGTCGACCTGGTGGCCGTAGCCGTGGGGGAGTGAGGCGACCCCTCGCATCATGTCCGCGGTCGCCTGCACCTCGACCCGCACCGAGCCGACCCTCGAGGTGACGGTGACCAGGGCGCCGTCGTCGATGCCGCGGTCGGCGAGGTCCTGCGGGTGCATCAGCAGCTGGTGTCGAGGCTTGCCGCGGGTGAGCCGGGTGGAGTTGTGGAACCACGAGTTGTTGTCCTGCTTGTGCCGCCGCCCGATCAGCACGAGGGCGTCGTCGGGGCGGTCGGACAGCCAGCGGTGCAGCCGGTCCACGTCGCCGACGACCAGGGCCGGAGCCAGGTCGATCCGGTGCTCCGGGGTCTGCAGCCGCCCGGGCATGGTGGGCCGCAGCGGACCGAGGTCGACGCCCTCGGGGTGGCGGCGCAGCCGGCTGAGCGAGACGGTGCGGCCGGTGCGCAGGAGCACGGCGAGCTGTTGGGTCGGGCTCGTTCCCAGCCGCAGGCGCTGCCTGAGCCGCGCCCGCCGAGCCGCCAGGCCCGGCTTGCGGGGCCGCCGGGCCGCGACCCGGCCGGCCAGCTCGCGGTAGATCTCCCAGTCGTGCATCGCATCGTCGGGCTTGGCGAACACCGCCGAGCTGAAGCGCGCCGTGTTGCGCACGGCGAGGCCGTGGAAGACCAGGTCGTAGTGGTCGCGCTCCAGCGTCGTGGTCGGCGGCAGGATCACGTCGGCGTGCCGGGTGGTCTCGTTGAGATAGATGTCGATCGCCGCCATGAAGTCGAGAGAGTCGAACGCGTCCCCGAGCCGGCGGCCGTCGGGCGTCGAGAGCACCGGGTTGCCGGCGATGCTGACGAAGGCCCGGATCTGTCCGTCGCCTGGGGTCTCGATCTCCTCGCGCATGCACGCGGCCGGCAGCTCGCCGCCGTACTCCGGGATGCCGCGCACGCGGCTTCGGTAGAGGTCGTAGTGGCCGCGGCCGATGAAGCGTCGCCCCACGACGTCGACGGCCGGCTCGGGGAACAGCACTCCGCCGGGGCGGTCGAAGTGTCCGCCGAGCAGGTTGAGGCAGTTGATGGCCCACTGGCTCACCGAGCCGAAGCCGGTGGTGGAGACGCCGAGCCGCCCGTACGCCGCCGCTCCCTCGGCGGCCGCGAACTCGTGGGTGATCCGGATCAGGTCGGTCGCCGACACCCCGCTGACCTGCTCGGCCAGCTCGGGCGTGAACGGCGCCACGAGCGCCCGCACCCGGTCGACGTGGTCGACGTACGACGGCGGGCGGGCCAGGTCGTCGGCGAACAGCGTGTGCACCATCGCCAGCAGCACGACCACGTCGGAGCCGGGGCGCACGAAGTGGTGCTCGGTGGCGACCTTGGCGGTCTCGGTGCGGCGCGGGTCGAAGACCACGATCTGGCCGCCGCGGTCCTTGATCGCGCGCGCCCGCTGCGGGAAGTCGGGCGTCGTCATCAGGGAGCCGTTGGAGGCCATCGGGTTGGCGCCGAACACCAGGAAGTAGGCGGTGCGGTCGAGGTCGGGGATCGGCAGCAGGAGCTGGTGGCCGAAGAGCTGCCAGGCGACCAGCTGATGGGGGATCTGGTCGACCGACGACGCGCTGAAGCGGTTGCGGGTACCCAGGGACTTCACGAACGGCAGGGCGTGTGTCGCGGAGCCGAGAGCGTGCGCGTTGGGGTTGCCGAGATAGACGCCGACGGAGTTCCGGCCGTGGGTCTCGAGCGTGGTCGCCAGGGCGTCGGCCACCCGGTCCAGGGCCTCGTCCCAGGAGATCTCGACCCACTCCTCACCCACCCTTCGGATCGGGCGACGCAGGCGGTCGGGGTCGTCGTACACATCGGCCAGGGCGACGCCCTTGGGGCAGATGTAACCCCGGGACAGCGGGTCGTCGGGGTTGCCGCGGATGCCGGTGACCCGGCCGTCCTCGAGGGTGAGCTCGAGGCCGCAGATGGCTTCGCACAGGTTGCAGGCGGTGAGCCGGGTGCCGGTGAAGCCTGGAGGCACCGGCTGGTCGGCCAGCCGCAGTCGGCTCGGAAGAGTGGGCAGCCGGAGGTCTGGGGGCACTCACCGAGTCTCCCCCATGGAGCGGCACGCCGACAGGTGCGGCCGGGTCACGACCTCACCCCCAGGGGTCTGACCGGCCGGCGGAGCAGCGGTTAGCGTGCGCGCGACCGCTCGGGTCTCCGGGCGGCGAAGCGAAGGGATGTTCCCCATGGGATACGGACTCGGAGTCTTCCTCCTGGCCGTGGGCCTGATCCTGGCCCTGGCGGTCCAGGACTCGATCAGCGCCGTCGACCTGACCCTGGTCGGCTGGATCCTCGCGCTGGCCGGCGTGGTGGTCATCGCGCTGACGGCGTTGACGATGAACCGCACGCGTACCAACCGCACCGTGGCCACGACGACCCACGCCGATGGCACGCAGACCACCACCGAGCAGGCGAGCCGTCAGGACCCGCCGCCGCCGGCGTCGGTCTGACTGACTGACCGACAGCACCAGCGAGGGGCGGGCCCGTGGGGGGTCTGCCCCTCGCGCTGTGCCCGGCACGGGGCCCTGAGGCGCCGTACGTCGTTTTGGGGGGTCTGCGAGCGCGCTGATAACCTTCTTCGGTTGCCGTGAAACGGCCGCGGATCCAGAGAGCCTCAGGTGTTCAGGCCTGTCGCGCCGCGCAACGATCAGCGCCCACAGGGGCGGAGAAGGAGCTCGCATGTCGATCGGTACCGACGCCGACACCAAGAAGAAGATCATCGCCGACTACGCCGTGGGCGAGGGCGACACCGGCTCTCCCGAGGTGCAGATCGCGCTGCTGAGCCACCGGATCGCCCACCTGACCGAGCACCTCAAGACGCACAAGCACGACCACCACACGCGTCGTGGGCTGCTGCTGCTGGTCGGCCAGCGTCGCCGGCTGCTGAACTACCTCAACAAGACCGACATCGAGCGTTACCGCTCGATCATCGAGCGTCTCGGCCTGCGCCGCTGACGTCGCGGAGCGGCTGACCTCCTCGAGAGGCGGCCGCTCCTTTCACGTCCGGCCCGCCGGCAGATCCGGCGACGTGGGTGGCCAGCTGTTGGCCGCTAGGGTCGATCACAACTCAACACATCACACACCAGGAGCGACCCGCCCACGTCGGCCCGGTCCTCGGTAGTGGCTCTCGTGATCACGTCCGCTCCGGCGGCCGGATCCGCGGGCCTCGATCGAAGACCGGCACAGACACTGGCTCGAGGTCTTCGAGCAGCGGGACGTTCGCGGGGTCGCTCCGCGAAGAGAGAGGGACAGGGAACCTGTCCATGTCAGAACCAACCATT